>CALVRG010000021.1 GCA_944358505.1 uncultured Bacilli bacterium
GGTCATTTATACTGCTCTAGTAATAAGTGTAGAGATGAAGTGTGTAAGAAAGTAGGATATTATGATAGAACTTAAATTAGACTATGTATTTAGAGATATGATCATATCAGCATTAAGATATGCACTAGGTAGAAGAACTTATATAACAGCTGAAACGTCAGAGTTTATTATAGAGAATAAAGCTATTATAGATAATCGTATGAAACAAGTGATGTTAAGAGATTTAAAAGATTATTTAGAAAGAAGAAACAAAGGTTTTACTACTGATGATAAGTGTGATTATGAAGTTTGGATAAACTTATATGATTGGTTAAATAACTTGGAGGTAACGAATGATTAAATTAGAAGAAGCAAATGAAGAAAATATGTCATTATCAGTAGAAGTATTTAATAGAACTCAAAAAGAAGTTGATGAAATTTATGAAAAAACACAAAACTGGGGCAGAATTGATTTTGTAAAAAAGATAGTACAAATGCAAAATGATATAGATGATTTAACTAGTTGCATAAATGTTTATCGAAAAGATATGGATAAAGCTATTAAAATTTTAGGAGGTAGAAGATGACAGGAATAGAACTATTACAAATGGTTAAAAATGGAGAGCTAAGAGAAGGCACAAAAGTTAATGTCATCAAGTTAGAAGAAAGAGTTAATGTTTATGACTATAGCACAGTTACTACAATAATATTTACTAATAATAACATAGAGTGGCCTGCAGGCACTTTTAAAGTATCTATGTTATGGGATAGAAACTATTTATTTGAAATAATGGAACGAGAAGAAAGTTCTGACAAGGCAGAAAAAATAGGAAAATTAAGCTATCAGCAATTAGGAACTTATCAATTAGATAATAATGATACTTTAGAATTTATAAAATCGTTAAATGACCAATTGACAAAACATGGAAGAAAAATCAATGACTTAATAGAGACAGTTAATTATTTACTAGATACACAAAATAAAAATTAGAAAGGAGATAGCTATGAAAGCAAATGAACAATTATTTATAGAAAAAATTATAGATATATTCAAAGACGATTTTAAAGGAATGACCTCAGATGATAAAACTTTAATAATAAGACTAAGAAACAAGACTATTGAAGTAGATGATCATAAAAATATTGAATTTGATGAACTTATAAATGTAATTAAGGAGAAGATTAAAGATGAAGATAATTAAATTATCAAATTTATTGGGAGATAGAATATATCAAATGAAAGAAAAAAGGAGTAGAAGAAGAAAAATAGCCCAAAGAGAATTTGAAGAAGCTTGCGAAAATGCTAATAATATAGCAAAAGAATTTAGTAAAATAGGAATAAGCAAAGATAAAAAATAAAATTGGAGGTATTATGAAGAGAAAAAAGTTAGTTCTTTATCATACTAATCCTTTGAAATTTGGAGGTATAGATACTTTTGATTATAACTTTTGCAAAAAAATGAGAGATAAATATAATATTTTATTTTTATATAAAGATGGTAATTTAGAAACAATAAAAAGATTACAAAAATTAAATATTGAAGTTGAAAAATATAATAAAAATAAAAGGTATGTATGTGATATATGTATTTTAGCAAGTGCTTGGGGTGGTTATCCTGATACTGTAATTGCTAGGACAGGTAGATATATACAGATGATCCATGCAGATTATATAAGGGCTAAAGAAACAGGTTTTGTTTATGAAAAATGGCACAAAACAACTGAGTACGTAGCAGTAGGTAAACACGTTGCTTCAATTTTTAAAAAATTATATCCTAAAGAAAAAGTAACTACTATTTATAACATATTAGACGATAAACAAGAAACACATCATATTTTAAAACTTATATCAGCAACTAGAGTTTCCAAAGAAAAAGGTTATAATAGAATGTTAAAATTTGCTCAAGCTCTAAAAGAGCATAAGATAAAATTTAGATGGATTATATTTACAGACTTAGAACTTTATCAACAAAAACCTTTTGATATGGAAGAAATAGTTTATATGAAACCATCACATGATATATTTGATTATATAGCAGAGGCAGATTATGGAGTTCAGTTATCTGATACAGAGGGGTATTGTTACTTCGTTAATGAGTGTTTACAATATGGCACACCAGTTATTTCTACTAACTATCCGAGTAGTTATGAAATAATTGAAGATGGTGTTAATGGCTATTTATTAGATATGGAATTATCTAATCTTAATATAAATAAAATAGTAAATAGTATTCCTAATAATTTTATATATCGAGAAAAATGTAAAATTAATGATTGGGAAAAGTTTCTTAATAAAAGAGTATCTACACCTAAAGCTAAATACAAAGTTATAGCTATAAAAGACTATTATGATAGTAGACCAGAACTTATATTTAATGCTAAATTTGAGCACAATAAATTGGGAAATGCAATAATAAAAAAAGGCGATATATACTATTTGTCCAATAGCTCAAGAGCTAAAGAATTATTAAAGACTAACTATGTAAAAATAGAAAAGATTAAGGAGGGTAAATGAAATATAGTGTTATAAGAAAAATAAAAAATGATCGTGCATTATATGAAAAAACTTATAAGCTTTTAAATGAAAGAATACAACTGAAAATAGATGAGAAGTTAGGCTTGCATGGCTTTACATTTGATGAAGTTAAAGTTCAAAATGAAAAACACCCTGATAGATTTACAGCAACTTTTGCAGAATTAGAAGAGTTAGATGAAGAGAGAAGTTTAGTAAAAAAAGAGTTGGATATTATAAATGACTATTTTAATGAAATTGATAGAAGTATAGAGCAAATGGACGAGACAGAAAAAAAGGTATTTAAGGCGAAGTATATATATGGTCTATCTCATGCTGATATAGCATCTAAATTAGATTGTTCCGAAAAAACCATACAAAGAATAATAAAAGAAATAAATGAAAATAAATCAGTTGCAGAAGAAATTAAAGAAAATATTTAAAATGTCCAGACAATGTCCAGTAAAATATGTTATAGTGCAGTTGGATAATTAGCTAATAAACTAATTTATTGCACATAAAGGAATATAGAAATATATTCTTTTATTTATTCTAATAATAGTCTTAAAACGTGGGTTTGCCAGGGACAATGACAACGCAAACATCTAGCCCTAGTGCACGTCTGATGATGCTGCTGACTACATCCGAAACATACTAGGAGATGAGAGTAATTAACTCATTGAGTTTTATGAATGTCAACTAGCGTGTAACGTGGAGTCTTCCGACTAGGGGAATAACTGAAGACCTAGATGTCCCATGTTTTAAGACTATTATTAATGAGAGGAGAAATATGCATGAAAGTAATTACTATTGTTAAATTTAATGATTTAAAAGCTAATAAAATTAGAGAAATAAACGAAGTATTTGATGTTGCTAAAGAAAGAGCTAAAGTGCTTCTTAAAAATGGTTATGTAAAAGAAGTAGTAGAGACTGCTACATTAGACAATAGTGTAGAGAAAGCAGCTATTGAATCTACTAAAGTTAAAAGAAATGCAAAGAAGTAATCCTAAAGTTGATAAGTTTTATCATAGTAAGGTTTGGAAAGATACAAGTGAAGCATATATGAGTAGTAAATATTATATATGTGAAAGATGTGATAACTCAGCGACTATTTGTCATCATAAAATATATATAACTATAGATAATGTAGATAACCCCGATATTACTTTGAATTGGGATAACTTAGAGGCTTTGTGTATTAAATGTCATAACAAAGAACATTTCAAGAAAGATGATGAATATTTTTTTGATGAAGAAGGTAATATAATTTTAAAAATATAATATTATAAGATACAATTAGATATAAATTTATTTAGATAAGCATTAGCTTTTTATGTTTTTTATTGTGTTTTTATTTAAAAAAAACCTTAAAATGATTAAAAAACTATAAAAAAATATTATTTTTTAATCATAATCAATTAAAATGATACCCCCCATATTAACCTTAAAACTCTTATATAAGAACAACGGGTGCTGGGCCTTCAAAAATTGCACAGGTCATTTCGCGTGAGGGGTGTGGTGTCAGGAGGTGTGATAATGCAAGAGGAAGAAATAGATGTAATAGTTGAAGATAATACTGAAGAATTAACAGAAGAACAGCTAGCTGAGATAGAAAGACAAAAGGAAGAAGAGTTAGCAGAGGAGATAGCAAAACAAAGAAATAAGGAAATAACTAGACAACGTAATAAGTTAAGAAAATTGTTTCCGGATATTAACTTTAAAAAAGATACTGATACTTTACTATCTAATTTAATTGATGAAGCTAGTTTTATGTATGTTACTCTAAAGCATTTAAAAGAAGTTATTAATAAAAAAGGTGTTAAAGAAAGATATGTAAATGGAAATAATCAATTTGGATATAAAGATTCGGTAGAAGCAAAGACATATAATGCTATGATTAAAAATTATATTTCAATCATAAAACAACTTAATGATGAGTTACCTAAAAATAAAAAGATTAATCCAGAAGATGAGTTTGACCAATTTAATAATTTATCATGACATATATTGAAGAATATAATAATTGGATAAAAGCTAATCCTAATAAAGTTAACAAGAAAATTAAAATAATATATAACAAACTTGTAGATGATATTGTAAATCCTAAAACAATATCATTTTTTAATGAATTAACAGAGGAGGAAGAAACTCATACTTATATCTTTGATGAAAATAAAGCTAATAGACCAATAGAGTTTATTGAGAGGTTTTGCAAACACTCTAAAGGTAAATGGGCTGGAAAGCCTGTAATCTTAGAATTATGGCAAAAGGCTTTTATTCAAGCACTATTTGGTTTTGTTGATAGTGAGACTGGATTAAGAAAATATCAGAAATCAACACTCTTCGTTGCAAGAAAAAATGGTAAGTCAACTTTAGCAGCAGGAATAGGTTTATATATGCTTACAAGTGCTGGAGAGGGCGGAGCAGAAGTTTATTCTGTTGCTACTAAAAAAGAACAAGCTAAAATAGTTTGGGAAGAAGCTAGACGTATGGTTAAGAAGTCCCCTGCATTATTTAAGAGAATACGTACTCTTATTAATGGACTATTTTATGATAATACAGAAAGTTTTTTTAAAGCCTTGGCCAGTGATAGTAATTCATTAGATGGACTTAACTCATTTTTTGTAATAGCAGATGAGATTCATGCATGGAAAGATAAAAATTTGATGGACGTTATGTATGACTCTATGAGTGGTAGAGAAGAACCAATATTCTCAGAATTTTCTACAATGGGTACAGTTAGAGAAAATGTATTTGATAATGAGTATGAATATGGTTCTGATTTAATAGATACATTTGAAAAGACTGGAATAATGAAAGATGAAAGAATATTAGTTATTATCTATGAGTTAGATAATCCTAAAGAAATAGAAAAAGAAGAATGTTGGTATAAACCTAATCCGGGCTTAGGAACAATAAAAAATGTCAATATACTAAGAGATAAAGTAAAAACTGCTAATAATAATCCTAATGAATTACCTAATTTACTATGCAAAGACTTTAATATTAGACAAAATGATCAAGATAAATGGTTAACTTATGAAGTTATACATAATACTGCAACATTTAGTGATGATGAAATCTATGATACTTATGCTATAGGTGGTGTAGATTTATCAAGTACTACTGATTTAACTTGTGCGACATTAATTGTTATAAAAAATGGAATAAGATATGTAAAACAACAATATTTTATTCCTACACAAAAATTAGAGTA
>CALVRG010000022.1 GCA_944358505.1 uncultured Bacilli bacterium
GGTAAAGATTTTACAGAGTCTAAAAACTATATTACAACTACAAGAACTACTTTAGAAGAGTGTAAACAAAAGTACACAGAATATTTAACAAAAGATAAAGCAATGTCTTATATTAAGGATAAAGGGTTAGATAGTTATTATGTGGATTTGTATGAAGAAGAATTTGTAGGTGATATGGATTCTACAAATGATACTACTGTGGAAGATTCAATAGATGAAATTATTTCGTTGTTAAACACATCAGAAGAAGTTTTAAATCTTTTATCAGAAAATCAAGATAGTTGGACATTAGATGGAGATAACATTGTATTTTCAGATGAAAGTATAAGTAGTCAATATGATACACTTATTAATTCATTATAAGATTAGTTTATAACTACTAGTCTTTTTTCTTTATTTTCTGTTATAATTAATAAGAATATGGAGTGTAGTTAAAATGAAGTATATTTTTTATAAAGATGAATATAAATATATTTATTTAAGCGAGTTTTTTCGTGATTTTGCAAGAGCTTTAGGAGAAACATTTGGTGCTGTAATGCTTTATAAAGCAGGATTACCAATTTATTTAATATTATTAATTTATGGCGTTCGTTTTTTAATTACTGGTTTAATAACACCACTTTTTATAACTATATCTAGTAAAATTGGTCTTGCTAATTGTATATTAATATCTAATGTTTTTAGTATAATTAATGCTTATTTTATGCTATTTAGTGATAATTTGTATAGTAATATTATTATTTTTATTATAACTATGGGACTGATGGGACTTGCTAATCCTGCATCTGATGCTTTATCAAGTAAATATGTAGATAATAAACATAGGGGAAGATTTAATAGTATAATTTATATTTCAAAAATATTAGGTACAGTAATTGCTAGTGCCTTAATAACTTGGGGTGTTGTTAGTAATAATAATACTATATTAATTATCTTAATAGTGATTTTCTTTTTCTTACAATACATTACTATAAAAAGAATAGACTATCATCCTAAAAATAATGGAAATGCTTTTTCTACTACAATTATGTATTTATTTAAAAGTAAAAGTAAATATAAGCTAATTTATTCTTTAAGAACTAATCATATTATTGAAAGACAATTTGTACCATTATATTTATATATTGTATTAAATGACTTCGTTCTTTTTGGAACAGTTATAATTGTTTCTTTATTGTTTCAAATTATAACTGTAAGTCTTATTGGAAGATATACAGATAAAAACATATATAAAGCGAATAATCTAGTATCAAGTATCAAAATACTAATTACAGGTATTTACTTGCTGACAAAAAATAAAATATTGGTATCGTTAAATAAAACTTTAAGTGATAATTTTGATAAGGTTTATGAAACATCAATACAAACTTCTATTCAAAATATTATTAATAAAAATAAAGAGGGTAATGAATTATTATCAGCAGTAGGTCAAATGAGTTTATGTTTTACTGAAGTAATTATATTTGGGCTTTTAGCATTAATATCATTTTTTATAAAAGTTGATGTATTTTATGTTATATTTATATTATCAATTGTTTCAACTCTTTTAATTAATTGTAATATAAAGAAAGAATTGTCTAGTTAAAAAGAAAGGTAGTAATAATTATGAAAAAGAATAAAGACTTTATAAAATTTTTATTTTCATTATACAAGCCAGTTAAAGTTTTAGCGATAGTTATGGTTGTTAGTATGATTATTTCTCAAGTATTTGATTTAGTAAAGCAGTACATTATAAAAGGAATTATAGATTTACCTAGTAATCCAAATTTCCAAGTAAGTGATTTATATAATGTAGCTTTGGTTCTAATACTTATAATTATCTTGCAACTTATTTTCTTTTATATTTCTAATATAACAAGAACAATTTTTGTAGTAAAAAAACAAACCCCATATATAGCAGAATATCTTTTTAATATTTTAGATAAAAAGAATTATGCTTTCTTTACAGACAATTATAGTGGTAAAATATCTTCTTCTATTAATGAGGTAAACGATGAAATTGTTAATTTGAATACAAGAATAACTACAGGATTTATGTCATTATTAACTTCTATGATTAGTAGTTTAATAATACTTTATACCATAAATTTCTATATTTTTATAACAGCCCTTATTCTTTTTGCAGGAATAATCATAACAAGAATTGTATATTTTTCATATAAGTATTTACCATTAATAAAAAATGCCCAAGAGACTAATAGAGAGTATAATGGGGTTTTAAATGATGCTGTTTTGAATTTTACTTCTTTAAAAATATATAATGCTGTCAAAACTTTTTCAGAAAGTTTACGAACTAAAAAAGAAGAAGTAAACATTTATAAAAACAGAGCTTCAGCACATGAATTTACATATGGTGCTATTGCAAATGTCGCTTACGTATTAGTTTTTTCTATTTTAATATTTTATTCTATATCTTTATTTAATAAAGGATTAATGACATTAGGAGATTTTGTTTTCTTTATTAATGCAATGATTTCAATAAAAACTGCTTCAACTTCATTTACGTGGTCTTATATTCATATAGGTGAGATACTAGTTAAAGTTAAAAATAGTTATGATTTATTATTTAATGATAACAATTTAAAAAATGATAATAAGAAAGATATTATGATAAATAAAGGGGATATAGTACTTAATAATGTATCATTTAAATATAAAAGAAGTAATGTTTTAGAAAATTTTAATTTGACTATTAAAGATAAAGAAAAAGTAGGAATAATAGGTGTTAGTGGTAGTGGAAAAACAACTTTTGTAAATTTACTATTTAAGTTTTATACACCTCAAAAAGGCGAAATATTAATAGATAATAAAAATATTAATGATTATAATACAAAATCATTATATGAAAATTTAACTTATGTTCCGCAAGAAACAATACTATTACATTCTACTATTTATGAAAATATTAAAATTGCAAAGCCAGATGCTAGTTATAATGAAATAATAGAAGCTTCTAAAAGAGCAGAACTTCATAATTTCATTGAAGGATTAGACGATAAATACAATACAATAGTAGGAGAAAGAGGTATTAAATTATCTGGAGGACAAAGACAAAGAATTGCTTTAGCAAGAATATTTTTAAGAAACTCTAAAATAGTTGTCTTTGATGAAGCAACTAGTGCTTTAGATAATGATACAGAGTTTAAGATCCAAAAGAATATTCATAAATATTTTAATAATCAAACTATAATTTGTATTGCACACAGACTTTCCACTTTACAAGATATGGATTATATTGTTGTTATTGAAAATGGCAAAATAGTTGATAAAGGTACTCCTAAAAAGATTATTCCTAAGTATGATAAAGTGAATTTTGAAAGATGATATTAATTGTTAGTTATAAGAAGTTATGATAAACTTATATAAATTATCAATTTAGCTTATACAAAATGTAAAAAGATAGTATTATAGTAAATGAAGATAATAATGAAAAATAGTAAAAGTTGAGGTGGTTGTATGTCAGAAAAAATAGGAAAAAATGGTGTATTGTTAATTACTAGCGATTTAATTTATACAATAACAGCATTATTTGCAGATACATTTTTAGTCGCTTATTTACTACAAATAACAAATGAAAATATTACTCAAGTATCAATTTATTATATGATTATAAATGCAATACATGCAGTTGGAGCAATAATAATAGGAAGGTTTATTAAAGATGAAAAATATAGTAAAACTAAAATATTGTCATTAGGAGTAATAATAAGAGCAATATTTATATTATTTATTGTATTAATAGGTACTAGGTTAACTGATATGTTTGTATTAGTCGCTATTTTTTGTGGTATATCTGAAACCTTATATTGGTCAACTCACGAAATGATATTTGTTGGTATAACAAATAATTATAATAGGAAAAACTATATGGCAACTAAAAAGATATTTAGTACAATAGTAAATATTATTGCACCGATTGTGTTAGGTTCTGCAATAGAATTATATTCCTTTACTAAAATAGCAATATATGTATTAGTATTATCTATAATACAAATAATATTAACAATGCAAATAAAAATAGATGAAAAAACTAATGAAACAAATGAAAAATTCAGTTTAAAAAAATATATAAAAAGTATTAAAAAGAAAACAGATTTGAAAGTACATCAATATTATAAATCAAATTTGTTATATGGAATTATAGAAAACCCTATGAGAACATTGGTAACAATAATTACAATAATGACATTTAAAACTTCTTTAAATTTAGGTATTATAACAACTATATTTTCTATATTGCAAATTATCACTATGTATATTTACAAAAGATTTTATAATAAGAATA
>CALVRG010000023.1 GCA_944358505.1 uncultured Bacilli bacterium
TAGATGGAGAAGAACAAAGTAATCCAACTAGATATCTAAGAGAAGATGTACTTAGTGCGATAAGTGGATATGGAGGAAGGGCTACTAATAGTAAGCCAGGATTTAAGGGTAGTATTGATGTAAGTTCTTATCCATTAGGTAGTAGTCATACTTTTAAAGTTGATGTTTTAGTAAATAATGAAGTTGTAGAGTCAATGAGTACTACTTTTAAAATAGGTACTCCAAGTACAAAGATAGAAATAGATAAACCAGTACAAAATCAGTCAGTTAAAACAACTCTTGATATAGATGGTTGGGTGATGAGTGAAGATAGTGGTGCGAGTGTAGAAATATATGTAGATGGTTCTAAAGTTAGTACAACAACAAGATATGCAAGAGAAGATGTACTTAGTGCGATAAGTGGATATGGAGGAAGAACAACTAATAGTAAGCCAGGATTTAAAACAACTCTTGATGTGAGTAAATATACTGATGGTGCACATAATGTAGAGATGAAAGTAATATCATCTGGTGGTAATGTAATTTCAGCATGTAGTAGAGTAGTAAATGTAAAGAAATATGATACTAAGATATATATAGATGTTCCTTATAGTACTCAACAAGTAGATGGTAAATTAAATTATCAAGGTTGGGTAATGAGTGAGTCTAAGGATGCAAAAGTAAAAGTTTATGTAGATGATGTTGAACAAAATGCTCCAACTAGATATCTAAGAGAAGATGTACTTAGTGCGATAAGTGGATATGGAGGAAGAACTACTAATAGTAAGCCAGGATTTAAAGGAAGTATTGATGTAAGTTCTTATCCATTAGGTAGTAGTCATACTTTTAAAGTAGAGGTTGAAGTAAATAATGAAGTTGTTGAGACAATGAGTACTACTTTTAAAATCAGTGCTCCAAGTACAAAGATAGAAATAGAAAAACCAGTACAAAATCAGTCAGTTAAAACAACTCTTGATATAGATGGTTGGGTAATGAGTGAAGATAGTGGTGCGAGTGTAGAAATATATGTAGACGGTTCTAAAGTTAGTACAACAACAAGATATGCAAGAGAAGATGTACTTAGTGCGATAAGTGGATATGGAGGAAGAACAACTAATAGTAAGCCAGGATTTAAAACAACTCTTGATATGAGTAAATATACTGATGGTGTACATAATATAGAGATGAAAGTAATATCATCTGGTGGTAATGTAATTTCAACATGTAGTAGAGTAGTAAATGTAAAGAAATATGATACTAAGATAGAAATAGACTCACCAATTAATCAAAGCTTCTTTAAAGAAAATATAGAATATCAAGGTTGGGTAATGAGTGAAGATAGTGGTGCAAGTGTAAAAGTTTATGTAGATGATGTTGAACAAAATGCTCCAACAAGATATGTAAGAGAAGATGTACTTAGTGCGATAAGTGGATATGGAGGAAGAACTACTAATAGTAAACCAGGATACAAAGGAAGTATTAATTATGAGAATCTTAGTGAAGGTTATCATACTTTAAAAATAGAGGCAATCGCTTCTACAACTGGTGAAGTTATTTCTAGTGTATCTACTAAATTCTTCTTAAGAAAATATAATACAAAAATAGAAATAGAAAGTCCGGTTAACAATTCTACTAAAAAAACATCTATTGATATTAAAGGATGGATAATGAGTGAAGATAGAGATGGATCTATTGAAATATATATTGATAATGAAAAGATAGATACAATAAGTTTAATAAGAACAAAAAGAGATGATGTTTTAAATTCAGTTAATGGATATGGAGATAGTTCTACTAATCCAAACCCTGGTTATGAAATGACAATAGATTCTAGTGAAATGAAAGATGGACTTCATAATTATAAAATAGTTTATGTGTCTAGTGAAAGTTCTGATGTAACAACAAGTGTTAGTTCTAACTTTTATATAAAAAAATATGATGGTATGGTTTATTTAGATGATCCAGTTGGTACTAACTTTTCATCAAACTTTACCATTAGAGGTTGGGCAATGGCAGAGTGCTCTAATTCTAGATTAGAAGTATATTTAGATAATAACTTACTTAGTGTAGAACGAACAGAAAGACAAGATGTAATAGATAGTGTTAAAGACTATGGAACAGCTTTAGAAAATCCTACTCCAGGTTTTATAACTACTCTTGATATCGCAAATTATAGCGAAGGTATGCATACTATTACTATAAAGTTATATTCATTTAAGAATGAACTTATAGATAGTTATGAAAAAAGAATTTCTATATCTAAAGGTAGATATTTTGGTGTAGATGTATCTGAACATAATGGCTATATTAATTGGTCATATATGCGTAGTGCCGGTATTGATTATGCTTATATAAGAGCGGGAATTAGGGGTTATACAGAAGGAAAAATAGTTAATGATGATAATGTTTATACTAATCTTGATGGATGTCTTTCTTCTGGAATAAAATGTGGTGTTTACTTATTTTCTCAAGCGATAAATTATAGTGAAGGTGTTGAGGAAGCAGATTTTATTATAAATTTATTAGAGAATAGTAATTATCACACAAGAATTTCTTTACCAATTGCTATAGATACAGAGTGGTCTAATAATAATCATGATGGTCGTGCAGACTTTTTAACTAAACTTCAAAGAACAGAAGCAGTTAAAGGATTTATTGATGAAGTAGCTGCTAGAAATTATAGACCAATGATATATGCAAGTACTGATTGGTTTAGTAATAATTTGGATATGAGTCAATTAGGTAATGCTGATATTTGGGTTGCAGATTGGCGTGATTATAATGGTTATCAAGGACCATATCAGGTATGGCAATATGGTGGTGGAGATGGACCTAGTTATGGAGTATCTAGTGCAGGAATAGATTTAAATTATTTTTATAAAAAGTACTAAAATTTTAATTTAATAAAGCCATTTCTATTTTAGAAATGGTTTTTATATGATAGAATATAATTAAGTATTAATGAAAAATTAGGTTCGTTATACGAAATGATGTAAGATTAGTAGAAAGGATTAAATATGGAGTACAATATTGATGAGTATAAAGTAAATGGTAAAAAAATATATATAAATGGTTGGGCTCATTTTGATAAGTATAAAATTAAAGTAGTCTCAGGTGAAGAAATAAAAGAAGTAAAAAAATATGAGTCTAGATATGATATAAATAAACTTTTTCATGAAAAGATTCAAGATAATAACTATGGCTTTAAAGAAGAAATAGAATTTATTAAGCCTATTAAAAATGCTAAAGTTATATTAGAAACAAAGAATGAGGAGATTGTACTTTTAGTAGTTAATAATAGTAAGATTTCTAAAACATTAAAAAAAGTTAGAAAAATATTAGGAAAAATAAAAAGAGGTATTAAGTTTTTATGGAGAGAATATCACTTTTTAGTACCACCTACTATGATGAAAAAGTATATTAAAGACTTTTTTGGTAAAAAGGAAAAAGAGAGATTATATGATCCTTCTATAAATAGTGAATATAATGATTGGTATGAAAATAGATACTCTTTAATGCCTAAAGATAGTAAATTAAATATTTTAACTTTAAGTAATAAAGATAAAAAAGCTGATATCATTATTAGCGATAGTAATTTTGTAAAGAAAATTAAAGATATAAAAGATAAGTATGTATGCTTAATAGATGGAGAAGTAGAGTTTAATTTAAATGCAATCTCTAAAGTAGAGGATATTTTAGATGATGATTATGATTTAATATATTTTGATAATGATAGTATAAAAGATAAAAAATATGAAAAGCCAATTTTTAAACCTGATTGGTCTAGAGATACACTTTTAGGGGTAAATTATATAGGCAACTGTTTTATTATAAAAACTGATATTTTAAAGAAGATGAAATTAAAAGAATGGAATTGTTATTATATTCTTTTAAGCTTAATAAAAATGGATGTTAAAGTAAAACATATAAGTGAAATAGTTTATCATGATAGAAATGAAATATGTAATGAAAAGAATACATTAGAAAAATATTTTAAAGAAAATAAAATAAATGCTAAAGTAGAAAAAAATATGGATGGAGTAACTAATACAGTTATATATAATTTAGAAAAAAAACCGTTAATTTCTATTATTATTCCAACTAAAGATCATGCAGATATTTTAGAAAAGTGTCTAAAATCTATTTATGATTTATCTACTTATTCTAATTATGAAATTATTGTAATTGATAATAATAGTGAAGAAAAAGAAACTTTTGAACTTTTAAAGAAATATAATAAAAAGAAAAACTTCAGTTATAAGAGAATAGAATGTGAGTTTAATTATTCCTATTTGAATAATGAAGCGGTTAAACTTGCTAAAGGAGATTATGTTGTACTTTTAAATAATGATATAGAAATAATAACACCAAATTGGTTAGAATTAATGTTAGGTTATGCTTCTTTAGATCATGTTGGTGTTGTTGGTGCAAAGTTATTATTTCCAGATGATACAATTCAACATGCAGGTATTATTATGGGAAAAGGTGGCTTAGCTGGTCATGCACATTATGGAAAGAGTAAAAATTATATTTCTCCTCAGTATGAATTAAAAATACCTTATGATGTTAGTGCTTGTACTGCAGCCTGTCTTATGGTTTCTAAAGAGAAATTTAATGAAGTTAAAGGGCTAGAAGAAAAGTTAAAAGTTGCTTTCAATGATGTTGATTTTAACTTAAAATTATTAGATAAAGGATATAATAATATATTTTTACCAAATGTTTTACTTTATCATTATGAATCAAAGTCAAGAGGACTTGATACTACTTCTGAGAAACAAAAGAGATTTGTGCAAGAATGGGCTTTAGTTGAAGAAAAATGGCAAAAATATATTGAACATGATATGTTTTATAATGATAACTTTAGTAAAAATGACGATTATATGTTAAAATAGTGTAGGTGGTGCTTTATGAATAAAGAAAAATTAGATATTTATCAATATGATTTTGACAAAATAGAAGATAATGTAAAGAAAGTCTCTGTCATTATACCAAATTATAATTATCAAGACTTTATTGTTGAGAGAATAGATTCTGTTCTAAGACAAACTTATCCTATATATGAGTTAATAATATTAGATGATAAATCAACTGATGATAGTGTAGAAGTAATAAAAGAAAAAATAAAAACAATTAAAGATGTTAAAGTAAGACTTATTGAAAACAAAGAAAATAGTGGTTGTGTATTTAAACAATGGAAAAAAGGAATTAATGAAATAAGTGGTGATTATTTTTGGATTGCAGAAGCGGATGATAGTGCTGATCCAAGATTCCTTGAAACTGCTATGGAAGCTTTTGACGATAAAGAAGTTGTTCTTTCATATACTGAATCAGCTAGAATTGATGAGAATAACTATATTACTCATACTAATTCGCAGGACTTATATAACATTTACAATACAGATAGATGGGATTTTCCTTATATAAATGAGGGAACAGATGAAATAAAGAATTATTTAAGTGTAACTAATACGATTTTAAATGTTTCTAGTGTTGTTTGGAAAAAAGGTGATTATGATAAGTTCTTAGATACTGCTGCTACTTATAAAGTGGCAGGGGATTGGTATATATATTATAAAGTTCTTGAGAAGGGAAAAATTGCTTTTAGCAATAAACCATATAATTATTTTAGAAAACATAGTAAATCTGTATCAACAAAAGTAAAAGATGATATTGAATATAAAGAAATTTGTAGTATTCAAGATGATATTGCTAAGAAATATGATTTACCTCTTCCTATTTATAAACATCAAAGAATTAGAAGACATTATATGGATCAAAACGTTTCTCCTGATGTTAGAAAGAAAAGAGTTGCTTGGGTAATGCCTCATCCTGGTAAAGGTTCAGGAGGACACAGAACTATTATTCAAAATGTAAATGCCTTAATAAAAGCAGGTTATGAATGTGATATTTATGTTGAAGAAGATTATATTACAACTGATGAGATTCTAGAGGAGAAAATTAATGATTACTATGGATACTGTGCTGCTAATTCATATGTTGGTATTGTTTTAAGACAAGAATATGATTTATTATTTGCAACAGGATGGACGACAATTGATTTTACTAAGAATCTTAATTGTCCTAAAAAAGCTTATTTTATTCAAGATTATGAACCATGGTTTTTACCAATGGGTGATAATTATATAAAAACAGAAAATTCATATCGTTTGGGATATGCTCCTATTACTATTGGAAAATGGCTTTCTCATAAGATGATTAATGAATTTGGTTTGTCATCACAGTATTTTGATTTCTGTGCGGACTTATCTGTTTATCATATTGATAAGAATATAAAGAAAGAAAATGCTATTTGTTATATTTTTCAACCAGAAAAGCCTAGAAGATGTGATGAGATAGGACTAAAAGCTTTAAAGTTAGTTAAAGAGTTAAGACCTGATATTAAAATATATTTATATGGTTCTAATACTAAAAAACAAGTTGATTTTGAAGCGGAAAGGTTAGGTATTATTCCTATTGATGAATGTAATAAATTATATAATAAATGTAAAGTGGGATTTTGTATTAGTGCCTCTAATCCTTCAAGAATTCCTTTTGAAATGATGGCTGCAGGACTTCCTGTTGTAGAAATATATAAAGAAAATAATTTATATGATTTTCCTGAAGGTGGTATTAAATTAGCAGAACCAAATCCTGAAGCGATTGCTACAGCTTTATTAGAATTAATAGATAATGATAAAGAACTTCAAAAAATGTCTAAAATTGGTAATTCATATATGCAAGATAAACCTCTTGAAAAAGGATTTGAGCAATTTGTTGAAGCAGTTAATAATTTGTTTAGTGCTAGTGAGATAAAAAAATTAGATATTAAAGAGTCTTATAAAAAAGAACCAGTTAAAGCAAGTGATGAAGTAAAAGCTAAGGCGGATACTTTATTTGGAAATATTAATATAGTAGCATCAGGTGGTCCTACAAAGAGAAAATTAAGAAGAATTAAAAGAAGAATTAAAGATATTTTAAAAGCTATATGCTATAAAATTATTAACTTGATAGATAGAGTATAGGAGTGATAATATGAGGAAGAAAGATAATATTGCTATAAAAGTTGAAAATGTTACGAAGCGTTTTAAACTATATTATGATAAACCTAGTACTTTAAAAGAAAGACTAGTATTCTGGAATAAGAAAAAAAGTGAAGAGAGAACTGTTTTAAAGAACATTAACTTAGATATAAAAAAAGGTGAGACTGTTGCTTTAATTGGAGTTAATGGTAGTGGTAAATCAACATTATTAAAATTAATGACAAAAATTATATATCCTACTGAAGGTAAAATTACAGTAAACGGAAAACTTACATCACTACTAGAATTAGGGGCTGGGTTTCATCCTGATTTTACAGGTAGAGAAAATATCTATTTCAATGCTTCTATTTTTGGCTTAACAAAAAGTGAAATAGAAAAAAGGGTAGATGATATAATTGAGTTTTCAGAACTTGGAGAATTTATAGATAGTCCTGTTAGAACTTATTCTTCTGGTATGTATATGAGACTTGCTTTTTCTGTTGCTATTAATGTTGATGCAGAAATACTTTTAATTGATGAGATTCTAGCAGTAGGAGATCAACATTTTCAAGATAAGTGTTTTGCTAAACTAAGAGAATTAAGAGATAGTGATAAAACTATAGTAATTGTTAGTCATAGTTTAGGTCCAATAAGAGATTTATGTAAAAGAGCTGTATGGATTTATGATGGAGAAATTAGAATGGATGGTCCATCTGGCGAGATAATTGATGAATATTTGAAGGTTTGTGGGTGATTAAGATGATCAAGAGTTTATATCAATATAGAGAATTACTTAAAAGTAATATTAAAAAAGAGATTAGAGGAAAGTACAAAGGTTCTTTCTTAGGTGTTTTATGGTCATTTGTAAATCCATTATTAATGACTTTAGTTTATGCGATTGTTTTTCCTTTTATTTTAAGATCTGGTCCTGAACATTATGTAACATATATTGTTATTGGAATTTTACCTTGGAACTTCTTTACAACTGTAATATCACAAGGAACATTTACTATATTAGGTAATGCAGGTATTATAAAAAAGGTTTATTTTCCTAGAGAAATTTTACCAATTTCTGTAGCGACAAGTGGATTAGTTAATTTCTTAATTTCTATTCCAATTATATTCCTATTTTTATTATTTAGTGGAATTGGTTTTTCATGGTATATCTTATTATTACCATTAGTTATTTTATGTCAGTATATTTTATCGTTAGGAATAATTTTTATTACTAGTGCAATTAATGTGTATATAAGAGATGCTGAATATATCATTAACTTTTTTGTACAAATGCTATTTTATGCAACTCCTATTTTATATGAAAGTAGTTTGTTTGGTGATAAAGCTTGGATTTTAAGTTTAAATCCTATGACAACAATAATCAATTCATATAGAGATATATTATATAGTGGAGTTTTACCTAATATGGGATTGTTATTTTTAGTACTTATTTTTAGCATTGTACTTTTATTAATTGGAATTGCAGTATTTAGAAAACTAGAAAAAGGGTTCGCTGAAGAAGTATAGAAAATATAATAACATTAGAAAATAAAAGGACATAGAAAGGAATAGATGAGTTTTATGAAGAAATTTTGTATAGAGCTTAAAGATGATTTTTTTACAATAAAAAATACAAAACTATTTAAATTAGGGTTAATACTTATTTCCTTTATTTTCCCTTTATTAGTAGAAAAATTTTATTATGTTGATGAATCATTTTCTATTATTAGATATGTTATATTTACATTAATACTATTATTTTTATCATTTAATCTAATTTTCGATATAAAGAAAATGTGGGATTTTATTTATAGAAAAAGATATTTAATTGGAATTTCTCTTTTTGTAGTAGTTGTTTTAGGGGGCTTTCACGGATCATCTATATCTATTTTTAATGATATTATTGAACCAGGTTCAAATGTTAGTTCTTCAGAAACAATTATTGGACGTACTAGAGAAATAAGAAGTGATGAATGGGATATATCTAGTTTAATGGTATTATCCCAATTAACACCTTTAAATGAATTATCACCAATTAATAAAACTATGATGGGTGGAATAGGTTCTAATGTGGAACTGTTTCCTAAATTGCCTACAAAATCATTATCTGTTTTATTATCACCAAGATGTTTAGGATTCTTGTTTTTACCAGAAGATAATGCTTTTTCGTTTTATTGGTTTTTTGAATATTTCTTATTATTCTTTGCGTCTTTTGAGTTCTTAATGCTTGTAACTAAAAAGAAAAAACTTTTATCTTTGGTAGGAACTATTGCAATTGTATTTTCTGCTGCTGTTCAGTGGTGGGAGTTTACTAATATTCTTGCTTATGGAATGCTTGCGATAGTGTTTTTTGATAAGTTTTTAAATTCCAATAGTTATTTAAAAAAGATTATATTTTCACTTTTGATAGGGTATTGTGGAGTCTTATATATAATGTCTCTTTATCCTGCTTGGATGGTTCCATTTGGATATTTCTTCCTAGGAATAGTAATATGGCAACTTATAGATAATAAAGGAAAGTACAAATGGAAAGATTTCTTATTACTTGTACCAATAGTTTTAATTACCATTGCTGGTATGCTTATTCCAACTATTTTAAATGCTAGTGAAGTTATTGAGCTTATGTCAAACACAGCTTATCCAGGTGGAAGATTTTCAACGGGTGCAGAAGATTTAGAAAAGTTATTTTATTATCCTGCTTCTTTTGTATTGCCATTTGTTAATAGTACAAATGCATCAGAGACTGCTCAATTTTTAAGTTTATATCCACTTACATTAATAATGGGATTATATTATTTTATTAAAAATAGAAAAAAAGGGAAGAAGGATTCTTTAATACCTATATTAATGATTGTTATTGTTTTCTTAAGTATTTGGAATTATGTAGAAATACCTGATTTTCTTGCAAAGATAACACTTTTATATATGTCAAAACCAGCTAGAACAGTTACAGCTGTTGGATTTACTTCTTGTATATTAATGATTGTTATTATAGCTAATTATTCTAGAAAAATTGAAGATAAAAAAACAGTTATTAAAGACTTATTACTTGCTTTAATAGGTTTAATACCAGTGTTATATTTTGTAAAAAAATATTGTTCATTTATTTCAATTCCACTTTTATTAGTAATTGCAGTGCTATATTTTATTATCTTTTACCTATTTATTAGAAATGATATTAAAGCTAAGAAAATATTATGTATTATTATTGTATTAGTGTCTTTATGTTCAGGAGTTTTGGTTCATCCATTATCAAGAACTGTAAATGCTGTTTATGATAAGCCTATCGCCAAAGAAATTCAGAGTATTGTAAAAAAGGATCCTGATGGTTTATGGGTAAGTGAGTTTATTCAAACGGCTAATTATGTTCATGCAAATGGAGCGAAGACACTTAATTCAACAAATTATTATCCTAATTTTAGTTTATGGAAGAAGATTGATCCTAAAGGTAAATATGAGAAGAGATGGAATAGATATTCAACCTTATCTGTTAATATTATAGAAGATAAAACTAATATTAAGTTAGTTGCAGCAGATCATTTGGCTCTTAACTTAAATAGTGATGATATGTGTAAAATAAATATTGATTACTTATTTACTCCTAGTGATGATAGAGATGAACTTTCAAATGATAAGGTAGAAATTAAAGAAATTTATTCTAAAGAAAATATGTATATCTATAAAATAAATTGTAATTAATTGGAGTTGATAGAATGAATAAAACTAAAATTTTATTAATTATTCCAGCTTATAACGAAGAAGATAACATTTTAATAATATATAATTCTATAAAAGAGTTTAATAAAAAAAATAAAACTAATTATGATGTTATTGTTATTAATGATGGTTCTAAAGATAAGACTGGAGAAATTTTAGATAAAGAAAAAATTCCTCATATTGATTTAATACATAATTTGGGGATTGGAGGAGCGGTTCAAACAGGTTATAAATATGCTTTTTATAATAATTATGATATAGCTATTCAGTTTGATGGAGATGGGCAACATGATATTAACTATGTGTTTAAATTAATAGATCCAATTTTAAAAAATAAAGCAGATTTTGTTATAGGTAGTCGTTTTATTGATAATATTAGTACTTTTAAGACTTCTTTTAGTAGAAGAATTGGTATTAGGATTATTTCTTCATTTATTCATTTGTTTGCTAGAGTTAAAGTCTATGATACTACTAGTGGGTTTAGAGCCTGTAATAAAGAAATAATTAATCTATTTGCTATTTCTTATCCATTAGAGTATCCTGAGCCTATAACAACTGTTGAACTTGTTAAAAGAGGTTATAGAATAAAAGAAGTAGGTGTTAATATGAATGAAAGACAGGGTGGTGTTTCTTCTATTCATGCTTGGAACAATGCCTATTATATGCTTAATGTTTGTTTGTCTATTATAGTTGCTAGTACTAGGAGGTATAAGTAATGAATGATAAATTAATTATAACCGTTATTATTTTTGCTCTTGTTTTATTTTTCTTTGTCTT
>CALVRG010000024.1 GCA_944358505.1 uncultured Bacilli bacterium
TGCTTCCGGCTTAGTCTACTTAATTTCTTTAAGCACTCCGAAATGTTATTCACTATTTATTATTACTTGTTTCCACCATTTCACAAGCTCTCTATTAAATATTATAAATAGTTACTTCTTTTCATCATTGTTTTATTGTATTTAATATACAATTATTTTATGCTCTTGTCAAACTTTTATTCTTCTCTTTTGCCTTTGAAATAGCTAATTTTTCATTAGCAAACTCTTCAACATCAGATGTTTTTGTAGTAATATTAGTGAATGGTAAAGATTTTATGATATCTTCTTGATAATCTTCATACCTTGAATCTAGTATAGAAACTATACCTTTATCATTTGCACTTCTAATTAATCTACCTGCACCTTGTTTTAATTTTATAATCATTTCTGGTAAATATACTTCTTTAAATCCATCAGTAAAATGACTTGCTTTTTCAACTATAACAGGATTAACTGTAGGAAATGGTAATTTTGTAATTATTACTTGTTCCAAAGATTCACCTTTAACATCTATTCCTTCGAAGAAAGATCCTGTTGCAAATAAAACAGAAGTTTCATCTTTTCTAAATTCTTCTTTATCACGATTGGCATTATTAGTTTGGAACATAATATTAAAATTGTGTTCTTTAGTACTTATTCTATCATATACACCTTTCATATCTTCTTTCGCTGTAAATAATACTAAACTTCTACCTCCAGTAATTCTAATCAACTCATCTACTTTAACAGCTAATGAGTCTAGATATAATTCATGATTTTTATTTTTTGGAGAAATAACATCATTACTTAAATATAAAAGAGCATTATTTTGATAGTCATATGGTGAGGCTTGTGGAAATTCTCTTATTATTGGTGTTCCATTTATATCATTAATTCCCAAATTACTAGCAAAGTAGTTATAATTACCACTAGTAGTCATAGTAGCTGAAGTAAACACTTTACCACAGTCACTTTTACTTAACAATTTTTTTGCTTCCATAGCAATATTTTTTCTAACATATTCTAAAGATATATGTTCTTTCGTTTTGGGCAAAAAAGATACCCAATAAATATTTTTTCTATTATTACTATTCAAATCTTTAAAAATATCATTATATTCTTTTAATTTTGACACATAACTTAATAACTTTTCGTTTACAAAGCGAGAATTAAGCGCTTCTTTAATTAATGTGTCCAATTTATTATTAAGATAAGCTATTTCCTCACTTAATTTTAATGTTACCTCAAAGCCACTAGTTTCTTCATCTAATACTTCAACATTTGTTTTGGCATTTTGTCTATATTTATATTTAGCATTTTTACTTATCATTCTAAAGATTTTATTTAAAGAAGTAATAATTGGATTATCTTCATTAGTTTTTATATCATCATAAACCATAAATTCGATTTTAAGAATAAGTGCTTCTAATTCATTTTTGGAAATACTATTTTGATATGAATTTCTAATTTTATCTTCTAAATTATGTGCTTCGTCAATAATCAAAATAGATGGATCTTTTAAAATTAAACTATTACTATCTCTTTTTAAAGCTTCAATTAATAAATCATGATTGCAAATGACATAACTTGCACTGGGCCATGTTTTACGATTTAACCTATATTGGCATTGTTTCCTATATAAACATTTGTTACAATTGTTGTGATTGATATTAATATTTTCCCAGATTTTAGCTGGTACACCACTATAATCTTCTTTATCTATTAGTCCTTCTGCAACTTTTTTTCTAATTTTTTTTAATAATAAATCCGAACTATTTTTTTCAATAAACCTTTCTAATCTTTTCATACAAATAAAATTATTTTTTCCTTTTGCAATAGTAACAGGTATTGATATTCCCAACATTTTGGAGATTTTTTCTATTTCTTCTTTTAATTGACTTTGTAAAGCGATTGAAGAAGTTGATATTAAAAAACCATTAAAATATTTCTTACTTTTACTTGCATATAAAAGTGGAACTAAATATCCCCACGATTTTCCACTACCAACACCTGCTTCAATCAAAAGCATTTCTTTATTTTTAATAGACTCAAGAACATCTAAACTCATTAAATGTTGTCCTTCGCGATATTCAACTTCTTTTTTTCCTTGTAAATTTTCAAAAAAAGAGTCAATTTCTTTATATATTTCTTTATAAGTTTCATCATCAAAAGTATTTTTTTCTTTCCAAACACTCATATTTATCCCCCTTTTAATGAGCATATTATATCACATTTTTTTAATAAATGCAAAAGAAAAAGCATATTTATTGATATGCTTAATCATTATTTAATGTAAATTTATTAAATTTATCTATTTCATTATCTTCTAAGTTTGTCTTAGATAAGGCTTCAAATAACTTCTTTTGATCTTTTGAAATCTTTTTAGGTGTAACTACTTTAAATATTACATACATATCTCCTGTTTTTCTTCTAGATTCATCTTTAATTCCTTTACTCTTAAGCCTTTGTTTATCTCCGCTATCTGTTCCTGCTGGAATTATTAATTTAACATTACCATAAATGGTAGGTATTTCTTTTTTACCTCCTAGAACAGCTTCTGTAAAAGTTATTGGTACTTCTAGATAAATATCTAGGCCATCTCTTTCGTAGAATTTATGTTCTTTAATGTTAAATTCTAAATATAAATCCCCTGCTGCACCACCATTTTCTCCAGCATGACCTTTAGATGGAACACGAAGGCGTTCACCATTATCAATTCCACTAGGTATACTAACTGTTATAGTTTTTCTCGATTTAACTTGCCCTTTACCATGACATTTACTACAAATTTCCTTGTAAGTTTTACCTTTGCCATTACATGTAGGACAAGTAGTTTTAGTCATAAATGATCCTAAAATTGTTCTTTGTTCACTAGTTATCGTACCACTACCATGACATCTTTTACAAGTTTCTTCTCCAAAACCGCCTTTGCCATTACATTCATTACACTCACTTACTACATCTAAATCGAAATCTTTCTCACAACCAAAAACTGCTTCTTCAAAAGATAAATTAACTTGCATTAAGACATCACTACCACGCCTTGCTCTTGTTTTGGAACGATTTGTACTTCCTCCAAAGCCAAAACCACCACCAAATAGATCTTCAAAAATATCTCCTAGGTCACTAGCATCAAAGCCAAAGCCTGCACCATTAAAGCCACCACCAAAGCCAGATCCTGCTCCTCCTCCACTAAAAGCAGCATGACCAAATTGATCATATTGGCGGCGTTTATTTTCATCTGATAAAACAGAATATGCTTCTTGTACTTCTTTGAATTTTTCTTCAGCATTTTCTTCTTTACTAATATCAGGATGATATTTTTTAGCAAGTTTCCTAAATGCTGATTTTATTTCATCTTGACTAGCACTTTTAGAAACACCTAATACTTCATAATAGTCTCTTTTTGTTGCCATAAAATCACCTCACTACTCATTATTTAATAAAATAAATTTATCTAATGTCTCCTTGAACATTTCCATAGCTTCTTTTAGAACTTTAGTGTCACTTAAATCAACATCTATAATTTTTAATACTTCTAATGGATAATCTCTTCCACCACTCTTTAAAAACTCTATATATTTATTTTTGAAATTAGGCGTTTTATTTAAAATGTTTTTAGCAATGTAACTTGCTATAGATAATCCAGTAGCATATTTATAAACGTAAAATGGTGTATAAAAATGTGGAATTCTTAAACATTCATATCGAATTTCATCATCTACAACTACTTTATTACCAAAATATAGTTTATTTAATTCATAATAGTAATTACAAATATTATCACTAGTTAAAACTTCACCTTTATCAGTTAAATCATGAATATATTTTTCAAATTCTGCAAACATTGTTTGTCTAAAAACAGTTGCCTTAAATGTATCAAGTCTTTCATTCAAGATTGCTAATTTTTCTTCTTTAGTTTTAGCATTCTCTTCCATATAATAAGATAATAATAGCTCATTAACAGTTGATGCTATTTCTGCTAAAAATATAGAATAACTAGAATTTTCATAATTATTATAAGTGTTAGAGAAATATGTATGCATAGAATGTCCTAACTCATGAGCAAGAGTTGAAACATCATTATAAGTATCTGTATAGTTTAATAGAATAAATGGTTTTGTGTCATAGGATCCTGAAGAATAAGCTCCGCTTCTTTTGTTATAATTTGGATATTTATCAATATATCTTTCTTCAAAAGCTTTAACTAAATTCTTATTATATTCATCTCCCAGTATGCTTAAAGCTTTAAGAACAATCTCTTTTCCTTCTTCAAAAGGATACTTTTTATCAATGGATTTGATTGTACTAGTATATCCATCATATAAATGAAATTCTTCTATATTTAATAGTTTTCTTTTTTCTTCAAAATATTTATAAAGACTTGGTAAGTTATTATGAACTACTTTAATTAAGTTATCATATAGACTTATAGGAATGAAGTCATCAAATAAACTTGCTTCTATACTTGAAGAAAAATTTTTAAGTTTACTAGAAACAGTTAATGCCTCACAGGTAGATGCCAATGTTGAAGTTAGAGTGTTTTTAAAATTACCATATACTTTATGATAATTAATGAAAGCATCTTTCCTTACTCTTCTATCACTTGAGTATAATAATTTACTGTAATTACTTGAAGTTAACTCTATACTATTATTTTTTTCATCTTTAATAGTACCAAATTTCATATCAGTATCCATTAAATAATCTGCAGTATCACTACTACTTCCTATAACTTTAGAATAAGAAGACGCTATTCTTTCTTCTTCTTTAGTTAGTGAATGGCTTTTATATCTTAAAACATCTAAAATATTATGTGTATAACTTTTTAAATTTTCTTGTTCTTCTAAATACTTTATAACTGTATCTTCATCTTTTTGTAAAATACTTGGTATAACAAACGAAGTTGTTTCTTGATAGTATTGATATAAATTACTAATTTTACCATATAATTCTTGATAAATTGTATTACCAGTATCTTCGTCGTTCTTGCGAGCTGCATAAGTATATAATTTTTCAAGTAATCTAGAAGTCTTACTATCTAATAAAAGAAATATCATAAAATTATTACTGTTTTCTAGAAATACATTCTCCATACTTTTTAACTTATCTATATTTTTTTTTACTAGTAGATAATCATTGTTATAATCTTCAATAGTTTTATAAACACTTTCTATATCCCATTTATCTTTTGAGCTTACTTCATCCCTTTTTAACAATTTATCCATATTTATTATAGTAAGAAGTAGTCCTAAATATAGCACTACTTCTAATTATCCCTTTCTATTTTTTATTTTTCCTCAAAATTAGCATCTTTTACATCGTCTTTTTTATCAGTTGTTGTTTCTTCATTATTATTGTTAGCATTTGCTTGTTGATCTTTTTGAATATTTTCATATACTTTTGTAGCAAGTGCCATAGCTTTTTCTTGCAATTTTTCTTTCTTAGCTTTAATTCCTTCAATATCATTCTTATCTAAAGATTCTCTTAAGTCTTTAATTAAAGACTCAGCTTCTTCTTTTTCTTTAGAATCAACTTTATCTCCTAAATCTTTAAGTGACTTTTCTGTTTGGAAAACAAGTTGTTCAGCTTCATTCTTTAAATCAGCTTCTTCTTTACGTTTTTTATCAGCTTCTTTGTTTTCTTCTGCTTCTTTACGCATCTTTTCTATCTCTTCATCACTAAGATTAGTAGATGATGTAATTGTAATAGATTGTTCTTTATTAGTTCCTAAATCTTTAGCAGTAACGTTAACTATACCATTAGCATCAATGTCAAATTTAACTTCAATTTGAGGCACTCCACGAGGTGCTGGTGGAATGTTTCCAAGTTGGAATCTTCCTAATGTTTTATTATCAGCTGCCATACTTCTTTCTCCTTGTAGTACGTGTACATCAACAGCAGGTTGATTATCAGCAGCAGTTGAGAATACTTCTGATTTAGATGTTGGGATTGTCGTATTTCTTGGAATTAAGACAGTCATAACTCCTCCCAATGTTTCAATACCAAGTGAAAGTGGTGTAACATCAAGTAATACAATATCGTTAACATCTCCTGTTAAGACACCACCTTGAATAGCTGCACCCATAGATACAACTTCATCAGGGTTAACTTCACGAGATGGTTCCATACCAAGTTCTTTCTTAACTGTTTCATAAACAAGTGGAATTCTAGTAGAACCTCCTACAAAGATAACTTTATCAAGATCTTTAGTAGTAAGAGAAGCATCTTTTAAAGCGTTTCTTACTGGTTCTAATGTAGAATCAACTAAATCACCAATTAAATCTTCAAATTTAGCACGAGTTAATGTCATATCTAAGTGAAGTGGTCCATCTGCTCCTTGAGAAATAAATGGTGCTGATACTTGTGTACTTGACATTCCTGATAAATCTTTTTTAGCTTTTTCTGAAATTTCTTTAAGTCTTTGCATAGCCATTTTATCTTTTGTAAGGTCAACACCATTTTCCTTTTTAAATGTTTCAACAAGATAATCAATAATTCTCTTATCAAAATCATCTCCACCTAAATGGTTATTACCACTAGTAGATCTAACTTCAACAACACCATCCCCAAGTTCAAGTATTGATACATCAAATGTACCACCACCAAGGTCATATACAAGAATAGTTTGATTTTTATCTTGTTTATCAAGGCCATATGCTAGTGCTGCTGCAGTTGGTTCATTAATAATACGTTCAACATCAAGTCCTGCAATCTTACCAGCATTCTTAGTAGCTTGTCTTTGGGCATCATTAAAATATGCTGGAACAGTAATAACTGCTTTAGTTACTTTTTCGCCTAAATAACTTTCTGCATAATCTTTCATATAACTTAAAATCATAGCGGAAATCTCTTCTGGTGAATATTTTTTAGACTCAGCTTCAACTTTTTGATCAGTACCCATTAATCTCTTAATAGATGAAATAGTATTAGGATTAGTAATTGCCTGTCTTTTAGCAGCATCTCCTACTATTCTTTCACCATTTTTAAAAGCTACTACTGATGGAGTAGTTCTTCCTCCTTCTGGATTAGGGATTACTTTGGGTTCCCCAGCCTCTAATACAGATACACAACTATTAGTTGTACCTAAATCAATACCAATTATTTTACTCATTTATATCCTCTCCTTTATTATCATTATTTTCTTCTATTTTATTTACTTTAACAGATGCAGGTCTAATGACCCTACCTTTTAGTTTATAACCTTTAAGTAATACTTCTAAAACTTCATCATTTTTAAAGTTTTCATCACTATCAATCATTAAAGCTTCCATAACATTAGGATCATATTCTTCATGTTCTGCTTTAATTTCTTCTAAACCATACTTTTTTAATAGTTCATCAAAACTTGCATACATCATTTTAAATCCTTTAAGGAATTTAGATAATTCATCATTTAAATTATTATCATCAAGTTTAATTGCACGTTCAAAATTATCTAAAATTATAATAAGTTCGCTAATTAAATCTTGATTTGCAAATTTTAATCTATTTGCAGTTTCTTCTTCTTTTCTTTTACGATAATTAATTAACTCAGCTTGATGATATTTAATCTTTTCGTCTTTCTCTTGTATTATCTTATCTTTTTCTTTTAGTTCTTCTTCTAATTTTAAAATAACTTCTTTATCTTTTTTCTTTCCTTTTTCTTTATGACATTCACAAGTTTTATTATTTTTCTTACATTCACACTCATGATTAGGATTAGCAACTGTTTCTTTTTCTTTTGTTTCCATTTAAACACTACCTTTCAATATTTTCTTTTAAGTATTCTAGAATACTAACAACTCTATCATATTCCATTCTTTTAGGACCAATAATAGCAAGTGTACCTTCCTCACTATCTGTCTTAAAATTAGTCTTAATGACTGTGACATCATTATCAAGTTTATTTTCACTACCTATATAAACTTCAATATTATTAGATTCATCTCTCTTAATTTTTTGAAGCAAGTCAGTATCATCCAATTTTTTAAATAAACTTCTAATCTTATCTACATTGTCAAATTCTGGTTGTTCTAAAAATTTAGTTCTCCCTACAACACTTATGTCTGGATTTGTAATATCAGTAAACACATTATAAATAGCATTGTATAGTTGCTGATGTTGTTTTACATACTTTGCAATTATAGGTTTAATTTCAAATTCTAATTTTGTACTAACTTCATCAATAGGAGTTCCAACTATTAAATTATTGATTAACTCTATTGTTTTCTTTATATCATTCATACTTACATTTTCAAGTGTTATATTTTTATGTTCTACCTTTCCCTTATCTGTTACAACAATAACAATTAGTTGTTTTTCAGATAGTGGCACAACACTAACTTCTTTTAATAAGTTTTCATGACTAGTCTTACCAAGAACAACAGCCGTATATGATGTCATGTCAGATACAACTTGTAAACTTTTGCTGATACAATCATTTAATGCTAAAGACTGGTTATGGAAAATTATTTGCAATTTCAGCATATCTTCCCCATTCATTTTTTTTGCTTCCATTAAATTATCAACATAATAACGATATCCCTCTTCACTAGGAACTCTACCGCTGGATGTATGAGTTTTTTCAAGATACCCTAAATCTTCAAGGGACGCCATTTCACTTCTAATAGTAGCACTAGAACATTTTAATTTTTTACATAGTTGATTACTACTAACAGGCTTAGCTTGTCTAATATATGACTCAACGATTAATTTTAGCAATTTATTTTGTCTTGAACTAAGCATATAGCTACCTCCTGGCACTGTCTAAAACCAATTGCCAATAGTATTGTATGATAAAAGTTAGCACTTGTCAACTCTTTTTGCTAACTTTTTTTCAATTTTATTTAAAACGTCATTTTATTTGCAAGGCTATTTAATTCCTCTTCAATTGTAGAGACAAAATCATTTGTTGATTTTCTTTCAAAGCTTTGACTTCCTATTAGTAAAAATAGTATTATTGCTGCCATTATTAACAGACTATATAATATTGTTGATATCGCAAAACCTTTGTTATTTAATCCCATTTATTTTATTTCCTTTCTTCAATAACTTTAATCATAGCATGGTAATGACTATTTTTATCAATTATAAAATTACTATTGATTGCCCATACTCTAATTGAATATTCTTCTTCACTATTAGCCTTTAATGTTCCCTCATATAAAACATTATCTTGATATTCACTCAAAATTTTTGCAACCGGAGTTTGATGATCAATTCTTAAACTTAATTTTAATAATTCACTAGGAATAATATTGTTGCTGCAATTGTCTTCATTTATCTTATTTGTATTTGATTCTAATATAATTTTATAATTAACACTACTTTCAGTACTATTTTTTACTGTAAATTCATATGCTGTTGAACTTAATCCAACAGCATCTGTTACTGGATTAAATCTTGTTAAGTTAATTTTATTACCCTGTTTACTATGGAAAACTACTTCCATTTTACCTGTATCAACATCGTGTTCTCTAGCGTTAGAAAAATTATTATAAATTAAATATGTGGAAATTGTTGCTAATGCTATTAAAAAAACTATTATTATTATACTTTTAAGCATATGTTTTTTATAATATTTGTGATACATTTAAAACACCTCTTTTGTTTATTGTAATTCTCTAAAGTTATTTTAGTCAATAAAAATTAAAGCATTAGATTGTAAAAATGTACAATTATGAAAAATAAAATTAATTCTGATGTTTTAAGATATATATTTTATTTATAAATTAGTAGTACTAAATAAAAAATGTAGCTTATATTTAATAATAAAAAATATTTTTAAAAATACTTGAATTTTTTTTTAATATAGTATATATTATTATTGTTATTATTTTGTCCGCGTAGCTCAGCTGGATAGAGCAATCGCCGTCTAAGCGATCGGTCACGTGTTCGAATCACGTCGTGGACACCAGATGAAATTAACCCTTATTAAATAAGGGTTTTATTTTTATTATTTTTTATAAAAAAATCTTCTTTTAAGAAGATTTTTATTTATTTATACATAATTTATAATTCAATTCTCCAAGTCTAGAGGTTGGAACAAATCCAGGCTCAGCTTTAATAACGTCAGGGATTCTATTTACAATGCTAGCACAAGTTAATTCTACTGTATTAGGACGTTCAACAGTAATAGTTGTATTAGGCTCACCAATAACACTCCAACAGTTTTTATCAAAGTCTTCTTGAGCATAAACTTTACCAATACATTCACTAATAATAGTAATACCTTCTTTAGTTTTTGTAGTGACAACAGCACTCATACCTGTGGCATCACCCTTTTTAATTGTCATATCAAGAGTTTGTGATTTAATATCATGTTCACATGTTGTTGGGATACATTTTTGAGTTTGTGATATTATCGTCAATCCTAATTTATCTGCTAACCATCCATTAGTATTCCACATATAACTAGGTGTATATTCTCCGCTATTTATTAATTTTTTTCTTTCTTCATCACTCATTCTATCTACACTCGCAATTTGTTTATCAAATTCTTCTAAATTTAATCCTGCTCCATGAGCCTTGGCAAGTGCAATACCATAATCCTCCACATTATATGATGAACTACCTCTAATCTCTTTTATGGTTTGTGTTGATCCAGCAATTGAAGTAATTAATTGTCCCCAATAAATATCTTGATATCCACTACCTGTGATTGTACAATTGTTTTCTTTTGCAAGACGATCTATTTCTTTTGATAAATTTGGATTAGAATTATAAGAATAAAAAGCTTCTTCACAAGTTGTAATTGCATTTAATCCAAGCTTTGCACAGCTTAATAAAACATCTTTTAAATCACTAAGTAAACTCATAGTTTCGATAATACAAATATCAGGTTTAATTTCTTTTACTTTAGATTCAAAATTACTAAAGTTATCTACTATTATACCTTTATCATCACATTCCATAATAGCTCCAATATCTTTTCCTATTACGTTTTTATTAATATCAAAGGCTAAAACAATTTCTGCATTTTTCTCATATACATATCTCATAGTATATTTAGCCATTTTCCCAATACCTACTTGTACTACTTTTATTTTTTCCATTTTATCATTCCTTTCCTAATGAGCATATTGAATAGTTTTTTCTACTACTTCTTTTATATCCCTTTCATTGAAAGGTTTCCTTAAAACATCTACTATTGGATAGTTAAAAGCCTTAGCAACTAATTCATTATCACCAACTCCTGTAATAATTGAAACTGGTATCATATCAAATAAATTATTTTTACTAAAGTATTCTAATACTTGAAAGCCATTAAAATTAGGCATATTAAGATCTAATAACATTCCCACTATTTTAGTACTATTGTTATTAGAAATCATTTGTAAGGCTTCGTTTCCATCATTTGCTAATAATACTTCAAATTGATTATTAAATATTTTACTAACAAAATTCTTAATAACTGCAGAATCATCAACTACAATAAGAGCTCGATCTTTTTTAGGGGTCACAAAAGACATAACGGTACCTACTTCTTCAAGTCCTAAGTACTGTTTGACTAAGTGAACTATTCGATCGAGCTCTTTTATTAATTCGTCAAAATGTTCAGTTACATAATACATATTATTTTCTTTGCTAGCCATTTCATGATTATATGCATAAGTAGCTAGTGTATCAAACCCAAAATATTTAGCATCACTTTTTAGGCCGTGAACCAAAATGGCGTAATTAGCCATATCTCCAGTTTCTTTCGTTTGTTTGATCTTTATTTCTTTCTCATTAATATCCTGTAGGAAGTCGCCCAAAGTATCATCATACGTTGCCATATCGCCAAACAATTCTAAGCTTTTCTTTACATTTACTCCATTATTAATAAGTAAATTAACATCTCTCATAATAATACCCTCCTTATAATAGAGTATATCATAATTTATTCATTATTCAAGTACTTATTTATAATAGAATCTAAGGCTTTGCGTTCAATTGGTTTAGGTAAATAGCTATTAAATCCTTCATTCAAATATTTTTCCTCCATACCTGCTATGGCATTGGCTGTTAAAGCAACTACAGGTGTAGTAAAATTAGGATTTTCCTTCATTTTATGAAACGTTTCAGTACCACTCATCTTAGGCATCATATCATCCATAAATATTAGATCGTATTTTATTGTTTTTATTTTTTCAAGGCATTCAAAACCACTTAAGCAACTATCAACTTCAATACCATAATCTTCTAGAAGTCTAGTTGCAACTTTAATATTAAGTTTATTATCATCTACTACAAGAACACTTTTTCCTTTTACATCTTTATCTTTTTGTAAGTCTTCTTTTCTAACCTCTAAAGTATCTTCAAGTTTAACTGTGGATGGTGCAACTTTTTGATCAATTGAGACAGTAAATTTGCTACCTTTTCCATAAATACTTTGAACAACTAACTCACCATGCATTAATTGCACTAGTTTCTTAGTAATAGCAAGTCCTAGTCCTGTCCCCTCTATTGTTGTATTTCTATCTTCATCTAGTCGTTCAAATTTATTAAACAATTTGTCTATTTTATCTCGTTTAATACCAATACCAGTATCTTCTACCGATACAATAAGTCTACAAATATCTCCTTTAATTAGAGAACTAACTTTAAATTCAATGTGTCCTTCTTTAGTATATTTAGCTGCGTTAGTTAAAATGTTTAAAATAACTTGTTTTACTCTTGTGTGATCTCCATATAAAATTTTAGGTATAGTTTGATCTATGTTAACTATTAACTCTATTGGTTTTTCTACTATTCTTGATTTTGTTAAAGTTACCAAGTCATTAAATATTTTATATGGGTTATAATTATTATTTATTATCTCTAATTTATTAGCTTCTATTTTAGAAATATCTAAAACGCCATTGACTATTTCAAGTAAACTCTCACTTGCCATTAAAATATCATTAACATCTTCCTTAACTCTATCTGGTAAATCCCTCTCATCTTTTAAGGCTTGCGCAAATCCTGTAACAGCATTAAGTGGTGTTCTGATTTCATGTGACATATTAGATAAAAAGTCTGTTTTGGCATTATTAGCACGTTCCGCTTGATTTTTGGCAATATTTAAAGCTTCTATCATTTTTAAATCTGGATTTTCAATTGTAAAATACAAGATAACTATAACAATTGATATACAAAAATTTATTAAAAACAAATCCGGAAATAAGCTTTGAACTAAAATCATGGCTATTACAGAAATTATCATTGCAAATAACGGAGAATACTTAGTTAATATAATATTTCTTCTGTTTTTTATAGCAAAACATATAGACATAATTATACAAATGAATGCAAATATATATGTTAAATTAACTGATAATCCTTGAGGAAATACAACATTATTTTTAGTTATAAAATCTAATGGTAGAGTAAAAATCAAAAAAAGTAAAATTATAAATACAAATTTTAATTTAGTAAATACTTTTTTAAAATGTTTTGTTTTGCTGTTTTCTTCTTTTTTGTGATAGGATATTACGTATATATAAAAAGTGAAAGCCAATATCCATGCAACAAAATAAGTTAATTCTATTTTGACTACAAAAAAGTAAAGAAACGAATCTACTGGACATCCTAAAGAAAACAATGCATAAGCAAAAATATCAAAGAAAAGTCCAATTTCAGTAACAATAATTAAAAATTTATATATTTTTGTTTCTGTATTAATTATACTTCCTTTTGAAAAGAAAAAGTATATAAATATCATTATAAAAATAAAACTACAAATTGTAAAATATGCTCCCATATGATACACTCCTACTCTATAAAAACACTATATCATAGATTGAAAAAATAATCAAAAAAACTCGAAAAAAATCGAGTTTATTTTTTAATCATAACTAGTCTTTTTTCCAATGTGCCTTTTTTTAGTTTTTCGTCATCTTGTTTTTGTAGTAGATTCCATGCTACTTTACCATTAGAACTTTTTGGTAATTGTTCATAAGTAAATTCTATATAATGCGGTAAAAAAGGTTCTCCTAAAGTTCCATATATTAAAGTGTTTATCTTTTTTTCAAGTTTACTTATATCTGTATCTTGTGATATGCTAATATGATATTTAGAAACAAATTGTAAATCATCACTCGGTATCTTTGTAACAGCGCTTTCTAAAATTTCAGGTATTTCACTCAATTTATTTTCTATTCGTTGTGGGTAAATATTAGTAACCCCACAGACAAAACTTCTTTTTAAACGGTCTATAAATTTTTTTTCGTTAGTTTTAGGATCTATCACTGCAATATCACCAGTATTTAACCATATTTCTCCAGTTTTTTCTTTAATCATTACTTTATCTGTTTCTTTTTGATTATTATAATAACCTGTCATCATTCCGGGACCGTTAACTAATAAAAGACCTTCTTTCCCTTTTGGTAGTTCCTCTAAAGTTTGTGGATTAACAATTTTTGCTCCGACAAAAGGCAACATATATCCAATTGTTCCTTCATTATCTTTAATTCCTCTTTTGACACAGACTGGGGCCCACATTTCTGTCATTCCAAGACCATTATATATGCCACAATCTATTCCTAAAACTTTAAAAATTATTGTTAATAATCTCTCTGTTCTTGTTTTTAATTGTTCTCCGCCTGATACTGGAGCTTTTAAAAATTCTAATTTTAATTTTTTCTTTGTTGTGGAATCTAAATTTAATAAGCTTCTTTCTACATAATCATAAAATCTATCTTGTTCTTCTATGTTTAAATCTTCGAATTTTTTAAATGCATTTAACACATCACTACTACAAAAACTTAATACGTATAAAATGTATGCTTCCCATTGAATAGGGCCACCAAATACACCATTTGGTTTTGTTCTATATAGCTCATTCGCAAAATCTTTTGGCATTGCTTTTGAAGTTAATTCTATTGATAAACTTCTATTTAAAGCATATTGCATAGAAAACGCCCCGAAAGCCATAAACTCTGGTAAATTTCCAAGAAATACATCTCCTTCTTTTAAAGGTAAAACATAGTTAACTCCTTTTGTGACAGCAGAAAGTCCTTTACCTGTTAGCATTACTCCTTTGTGTGTACCGCTAGAACCTCCCGTAAAAGTTATATCGCTTATATAAGGATTATTATCTTTAGAAAATTCAATGCCTGTATATTCTAATCCATCTTCTAATGATAACCAAGTACTAATTTTTTTATTTTTATTAAGTACAATATTACCATTCATTAATTTAAAGACATTTAATAAAAGTTCTTCTTTTTTAGAAACGTTAATACTATCAAATGGTGAATAAAAAAGACAGTCAACTCCATATCGCTTAGCACATGTTGAAAATTTCCTTGAAAAAAGATTTACTCCTATAAACATTTTAGGTTTGACTATTTCAATATCTTTCATTGTATTATAATTATTTTCGATTGGATTAATTGCACACACTGTTGCTCCGATTTTATATAATGCTCTTTTTAGGTATATACTAGCTGGTGTATTAGTAGGTGCCAAAGCAATTTTATCTCCTTGCCTAATACCTCTTAATTTTAGAGCATTAGCATATTCTTCTACTCTAGTATGGAATTCTTCATATGTTATTTTTTCTCCTTTATCAGTAATAAGTGCCACTTTATCCATATGTTTTTTGTTTTCTTTTAGCTGATACTCATATGGATTGTCTTCTTCAGGAATTGTAGCTTCCTTAGCTTCTTTTGCATAATATTCAATATCTGTATACTCTTTGTATGATAAGTCATTGTTTTTCATATTTCTCTCCTTATTTCTTCTCTATCTCATTATAAGCATAAGATTTGATTTCATCTTTTACTTTTATTTGATAGAGGTTTCCTATTTTCATTACTACTAACCCTATTATTCCTTTGTCTTTTATTACTACTTCACTCCCTATTTCTATTTCATCATTATCATTACTATCAAAAGTTGTATTTTTAACAAATAGCCCCATATATCACCAATTTACCTTTCTAGACATATTATAATTGTCTATAGATAAATTTGTCAATTATTATCATATTTTTTGCATATTTTTCTTCTTTATGATAAAATTTAGTCAGCAGTGAGATGGTGCTTATGATTTTTTATAATAATTATAATTTTATGGGAGCACTCCTTCCCTTTAGGGTATGCTTATTAATTTATGATAACTTTATTAGTTTAAAATATATATTTAAGGGAGAGTTAATGACATGAAAGAAAAATTAGTTAAAGATATAACTTCAAGAGATGTTGATTTTGCAAGATGGTATACAGATGTATGTAGAAAAGCAGAACTTGTAAATTATTCTAATGTTAAAGGAAGTATGATTATTGAACCATTAGGTTATGCTATATGGGAGAATATGCAAAAAGTACTTGATAAAATGTTCAAGGAGACAGGTCATGAAAATGTTCAATTTCCTATGTTTATTCCTGAATCATTACTTAATGTAGAAAAAGAACATATTGAAGGCTTCGCACCTGAAGTTGCTTGGGTAACTTATGGTGGTAATGAAAAGTTAGAAGAAAGAATGTGTGTTAGACCTACTAGCGAGGTATTGTTTTGTGATTATTATAAAAATGTTATTAAAACTTATCGTGATTTACCAAAATTATATAATCAGTGGTGTACAATTGTTAGATGGGAAAAAACTACTAGACCTTTCCTTAGAAGTAGAGAAATTCTTTGGCAAGAAGGCCACACTATGCATAGAACTAGTGAAGAAGCTAAAGAAGAGACTCTTAGGATGTTTAATATTTATAAAAAGTTTCAAGAAGAATACCTTGCTCTACCTGTTATAACTGGTAAAAAGACTGAAAAAGAAAAATTTGCTGGTGCAGAAGTTACTTATACAATTGAGGCAATGATGTATGATGGTTATGCCCTTCAAAATGGAACAAGTCACTATTTTGGAGATCATTTTGCTAAGGCTTTTGATATTAAGTTTCAAGATGAAGATAATACTTTAAAAACACCTTTTCAAACTAGTTGGGGTGTATCTACTAGAATGATTGGGGGATTAATTATGACTCATAGTGATGATCATGGTTTAGTTCTTCCACCTAAGATTGCTCCATATAAGGTTATAATTATTCCTATTGGTGATGTTAGTAAAAAATTGGAGGATTTAAAAAGCAAATTAAATGATAAAGGTATTACTTTCAAAAGTGATGAATCTAAAAAAAGTCCAGGTTTTAAGTTTGCAGAAGCTGAAGTTAAGGGTTATCCTATTAGAATTGAACTTGGTAAAAGAGATTTAGAAAATAATAAAGTTACCTTAGTTAGAAGAGATACTTTAGAAAAAATCACTATTTTATATGATGATATAATTATAGAAATAGAAAAATTATTAGAAACTATCCAAAACGATATGTTTAATAGAGCAAAAAAAAGAAGAGATTCTATGATTTATGAAGCTAATAGTTATGAAGAATTATTAGAAATTGCTAAAAATAAAAAAGGATTTATTAAAATAAATTGGTGTGGAAATAGTGCTTGTGAAGATAAAATAAAAGAAGATACTGCTTTTAAGTCAAGATGTTTAATTGAAAATGAAAAAGTCACAGGATGTTGTCCTGTTTGTGGTAAGAAGGCTACTACAAGAATTTATATAGGAAAACAATATTAGTTATGAAAGACACTTTATATTAATTTGTAAAGTGTCTTTTTTTGGTATTTGTTATTATTAATTTATTTATTGATTTTTTATACTTTTTTATTTAATTCCTTTAAATATTCATTAATTAAATCTATATATTTATATTTTCAAATTAAAAAGATACCATATCAAACAAAGGTATCTTATCTTTTAAGAGATTTTACATAAGATTTTTTTATTTCTTTAGTATCAGAATATTTCATACAATATCTTTCAAGAAAACATAAAGCATGATTTTTTTCGACATCATTAAAATGCTTATAATTACATTCACTAGTTAAATATCTCTCAATTGCTTCTTCAAAAGTCAAACAATCATCATATACAGGAATTGAAGGAAAAAATGCAACTTCTGCAGTCTTACTTTTCTTTTTCTTTGAAAAAAGATTTATATTAGTTATATTATTAGATCTAATATAACTATGAATTCCAACACCATAGACATCATTAAAGTTTACTTTATGTAACTTTTTACTTTGTGACTTTGCATAAAATATAGTAAATTTTAATGAACCATCATCAAAAGTACCTTTCATTAATAGCCGCCTCCTTTAAAATTAGTTTATTTTGTATTATATAGTATTTTTTTATTATAAGCAACAAAATTCTAATTTTACTTACTATTTTTATGAATCACTATTCATTTTTTTGTAAAAGATAATTAATTGTTTATTATATTTAATATTTGAATATTATAACTAATATCATCCACATTATACTTTACTTTATCTCCTACTTTCTTACCATATATAACACTACCTAAAGGGCTATTTACAGTGATAGTATTATCATCTTTACTAATAATATCCCCTACTAAAATAAATTCTTCTATTAAATTATCATCAAGAAATAAGATTTTTATTTTTTTATTTAATCCTACTAAATCATCGTTATTATCTTTCAAGATGATAATATCTTTTAGCATACTTTTCTTCTTGTTATATTTACTAAATAGTTCATGTTCTTTATGCATAGCTTCTTCATAAGCAAAATTATCATGCCATCCATCTCCATAAGTATCTTCACTTGCATATAGACTCATTAATTTGGCATTATCATCTATTTCTTTTTTTATATCTTCTAGACTCTTTAAATAATTTTCATATCCTTTTCTATCTAAATATATCTTACTCATAAATAATAAGTTCCTCTCTTGCTCTTGTACATGCTACATAATAAAGATACTTATCTGTTTTAAAGGCATGATCTAAATCTATAATAATAACACTATCAAACTCTAATCCTTTAGCAATATAACTTGGTACCACTACTAAATCTTTAATAAACTTTTTACTTTCTTCACTTAACAAAGATATATCTAATTTGTTTTTCAAACTATTATAAATAACTAAAGCTTCCCTATCTTCTTTAGTAATAATAGCAAGTGACTTATAAGTATCTTTCAATCTATTAATATCATCTATTAGATTAGACATATCATATCTTATTAAGACATCTTTATTATTACTCTTTTTAATAGCATTAACATAATTTAAATTTAATATTTTATTAGTATATTCTATTATTTCTTTAGTAGATCTATATGTCTTTTTTAACTCTAAATAATTACTATCATTAAATATATCTTGTAACTCTTCTAGGCTATCATACTTATGATAAGGATTAATATTTTGATTAATATCCCCTAAAATAGTAAAACTTGCTTTCTTAAACATTTCTTTAATAATTATATATTGCAAATAATTATAATCTTGGGCTTCATCTATAACTACCTGTTTAATATAATTATTATAAGGGAAGCCAAATAACTTACCTTTTATATATGATGCTAATAGAGCATCTTCATAATTAATTATTTTAGTATTTTTAATATCTAATTTATATTTAGAATAATTACTATTAAAAAAGTCTTTATATATATCTTTAATATTAAATTTAATATTTAAATTATCTTTTATTAACTTTCTAATAGAGGCTTTTCTTTTACCTTCGGATCCATAATATTTTAATGATAAACACTTAGCAACTTCATCAAGCCTTGAAAGTAAAGGAAATCTACTATATTTTTCTTTTAATAAATAATTGATATCATCTTTTTTGATAGTGATTACTTTATCTAAATCTATGTCATTTATTACTTTAAAATTATTAATAAAATTATCTATATAATTATCTAAATCATTTACTATTTCCTTGCTTTGTTTATATTTAATAATATAATAATCTTCTTTATTTCCTTTGTAATATCTACTTATAAAAGATGAAAAACTTTCAATATTTTTATATTCAGTTAAAAAGTAACTTAAATAATCACTAAAAGTAGATTCTAAAGTATTATCTTCCCCTAATTCTGGCAAAACATTAGAAATATATTCTGAAAAAATAGAGTTTGGTGAGAATATTAAGACATTATTAGATTTTAAATTTTTAATTCTATATAGAAGAAAAGCGATTCGATGAAGTGCGACTGATGTTTTACCACTACCTGCAATACCTTGTACTATTAAGTTTTTATCTTCTAAATTTCTAATAATCTTATTTTGTTCTGTTTGAATAGTATTAACTATATTTTTCATTTTTTCATTATCAGTAGTTGCAATTACTTTTTGTAATAGTTCATCATCAATATTTAAAGAATTGTCAAAAATATTTTGAAGTTTTCTATTTTCTATAATATATTGTCTTTTCTTTTCTAATGTACCTTTATTTAAAATATTATCTACATAATATTTACAAGGTCCTACTTCATAATCATAAAAGATACTGCATATAGGACTTCGCCAATCATAGATAATATTGTCATAATTTTCATCTTTTAAATAAGTTAGTGACATATAAATATTAAAAACATTATTATCACTATCTTTATATACAAAAGATGCAAAGTATGGTCTATCTTTAATATTAGTTAAAGATTTATAATATTTCCTTTTAGAAAATATTCTTAAAGCCTCTAATTCATCATTAGTCATTACTTGATTAAATTCTGCACTATCAAATGATGATTTATCTTGATAATTAAGTTTTCTAAAACTGATTAATTCTTCCTCTTTTAAAAATAAATCTTTACTTACACATTCTAATTCTTTGTCAAGTTTCTTTAAGATAAATTTTAATTTTTTATTTTCTTCAATCATCTCTTCTTTACTAATTGCCATAACTTTCCCTCCTTTATAATTAGTAAAGTTCTTTTGAAAACGACTAAAATCTACATAAATTAATATGTAGTATTATTTAAGTAATAATTTTGAAAAGCAACACGTCAGTAAGATAATAACAAATAAATTAGTTCTTGTAAATAGTTTGTATAAAATAATAGTAAAAGATGAAACTAATAAAGGTGATATTATGCAAATAAATTTGGGTTATGTTGGTAATCCTATTACTCTTTTAGATATATATTCACATAGTTTAACTTATAAAGATTATTTAAAGTATAAGGAACTAGGTAATAGGATACTAATTGATAGAATCAAATTAAATTTTAAAAATTTTGAAAATGTATTAAAATACAATTATGAAAATAAAATCCTATTTTATAGAATGACTCATACTATGTTTCCTTTACTTACGCATCCTAATATTAACATTGATTATAAAGAAGCTTTTAAAAAAGAGTTTAATTATTTAAAAAAAGTAATAAATAAATATAATCTTAGAATAGATACTCATCCCGATGAATTTTGTTTATTAAATAGTGAAAAATATGATGTCATCGTAAATAGTATAAAGATATTATCATTTCATTTGGAAATATTTAAACTGTTAGGTATTAATGGGAGATGTGTATTACATATTGGTAGTTCTAAGCCAAATAAGGATGTAGCATTAAAGAGATTTAAGGATAATTTTAATAAGTTAGATAATAAATTAAAAAAGTTAATATTACTTGAAAATGATGATAAAACTTATACAGTTACTGATACACTTAATTTATGTGAAGAACTTTCCATACCTATGGTTTTAGATTATCATCATTATAATTGTAATCATTATAAAGATGAAAAAATAGATAAATTATTGCCTAGAATAATTAAGACATGGGAGAATACTGGCCTAAAACCTAAAATGCATTTTTCTAATCAAAAAAGTAATAAAGAAAAAAGGAGTCATAGCATGTACTTAAACTATAACTCTTTTATTAAATTTATTAATATATTAAGTGAATTAAATACTGATATAGATATAATGATAGAAGCAAAAGGAAAAGATGAAGCATTATTAAGATTAATAAGACAATTAAAATTTTATAATGATTATAAAGTTATAGGGACAACTATTATTATACCATAACAAATTTTATATTTAATATAGTCTTTTAATTTATAAATGACTTAATTCTGAATATATATCATTGGTGCTCAGTAAGTTTTTCTCTAAACAAAATTATAATTATAGTTCTTACATATTAAATATATTCACATTAAGTTTTAATAAAAAAGTATTATATCATTTTATATTATTGTTTTAATTTATAGTACTGTATAACTAAAAAAGATGATAATTTACATCATCATCTCATCTTCAAAATTATGAACAGCATTTCTCATTTTTTGTTTCATCATATTTAATTTGGCAGGATTGTTTTTAAAATATCTATACATTCCATATCCTGCTGCCATCATGATTCCAGCTGCTATCATTGTTTTTTTATCCATATTTTTTCCTCCTATTTCTATTATGGATAACTATTATAAAAATATACTTAAATAATACCATTTTTTAAAAAATAATCTAATGTAGTCCTTCTTCTTTGTTCACTATTATTATTAATGGCCATTTCTAAAGCATTAATATCGCCTATTAGAATAAGTTTTTCTTTACTTCTAGTAACACCAGTATATATTAATTTTCTATATAACATCTTATTATATCCTTTTACTATAGGCATAATTACAGTTTTAAATTCACTACCTTGACTCTTATGAATTGATATAGCATAAGCTAGAGAAAACTTATTAAACATTGTTTGTGTATATTTAACTTTATTTTCATCATAATCTATATATATTTCTTTTTTAGGTGATAATTTTATTCTATCAATTATTCCAATATCTCCATTAAAAACATACATTTCAGGCATATTAGATAATTCTATTACTTTATCATTTTCTCTATAAGTAACATTATTAATAACTATTTCTTTTTTGTTATTTGATTTTTTATTAATTATTTCTTGTAAAGCATTATTAATACTATCTATACCATTAATAGTTTTATAAAGTGGTGCTAGTACTTGGTAATCATTATTTTTTAATTTACTAACTTCTTCTTTGATAGTATCTAATACTTTATTGTCTTTACATTTTATAAATACTAAATCTTCTTTCTTGTTAAATATATCCTTATTAAGGATACCTTTATTAATATCATGGGCAAGGGTTATAATATTAGAATCTTTTCCTTGACGATATAAATTATTTAATTTTATAACTTTTATTTCTTCACTAGTTATTAAATCAAATAAGACATTTCCTGCACCAACACTAGGTAGTTGATTAGCATCTCCTACAAAAATTATTCTTGTATTAGTTGATAATCCTTTTAGAAGATTTGACAAAAGTAATGTATCTAACATACTGGATTCATCAATTATAACAAAATTAACTTTGCTCTTATTATATTCATTAATTTGAAATCTATTAGTATCTTTATTCCATTTTAAAAACCTGTGAATAGTAGATGCTCCTAATACGGCAATTTCACTCATTCTTTTAGAAGCTCTTCCTGTTGGTGCAAGTAAAGCTAAGTTCTCTTCTAAATCTTTGGTTTTATAATTATTTAATACTTGATATAAATCTATAATTCCCTTAATTATAGTAGTTTTACCAGTCCCAGGTCCTCCTGTTATAATTAAACATTTATTGGATAATGCTTCTTTAATTGCAATTTGTTGTTCTTCATTATAACTGATATTGTTTTTAGCTTCTATTTCTTTCAAAGCTTTATCATAGTTTTTAATAGTTTCTTTTTTAGAATGTGCTAAAAGTCTTAATCTTCTTGCGATAAATATTTCAGAATCATAATATTCTTTTAAGTATATTTTGTCTTCTTTAACAACAATTAAATCTAAGTTTATTAAACTATTAAGAGAATTTAATAATAATTCATCACTTACTTCACTATTTAATATTCTTAATAAATATGGCCTAATTTCATCTAAATAAAAATATGTATTACCACTTGCATTTGTAATCTCTCGTAATATATAAATGAGCACTGCTCTTACTCTTTTTAAATCTATTTTATTTTCATTATTTTTTAAAAATATATAATCACATACTTTAAAATATATATCATCAATATCATAATAGGCTTTATATATATCTTCGTTTATATAATCAAAACTTTTTTCTTTAAATTTACTATATATTTTTAAACTATCTTTAGTTGAAAAGCCTAATTTGGATAAGTTTAATATAATTTCATAACTACCCTGATAACTTTTTAAGGATTCATGTAAAACCCTAACTTGTTTTTCATTTATTCCTTTAACTAATAATAAATTATTAGGATTATTTAATATAACATCAAAGGTTTCTTCGTGAAACATTGAAACAATTGCTTCTGCTGTTTTCTTACCAATACCTTTAAACATATCACTACTTAATACACTAACTATGGAATCTGCCTCTTTTGGCATTACTCTTTCAAAATTAGTAACCATAAATTGTTCACCATATTTAGAGTGATTAGTAATATTTCCATCTAAAATATATGTATCTATTTCATTTAGATCAGGAAGATAACCTGTAATAGTAATAGTCTTACTAATTAATTGGTCTAAATCATTACTTGCTTCTTTTACTTTGAATAATCCTATTAAATAACTATTATTACTATTATGATAAATTGTTTTTTTAAAGTTACCTGTTATATTACTCATTTATTTCTCCTATTAAGCTATCTAATAAATATGAATTAATTTTTACATTTTTAAAAGTATTAGAATTAATATTTCCTTTCACTTTTACTTTCAAATAATTACTAGTGTGTCCTATACTAATACCATCTTTTGTTTCTTCAAATAATACTTCTAAAGTTTTACCAACAAACTTATTAGCATATTCTTTTTCTAATTCTTTTGATAAAGAAAGTAATCTTCTAGCTCTTTCTTTTTTTATGCTACTTTCAATTTGTCCTGTCATAGTACTTGCAACTGTACCTTTTCTAATTGAATAAGGAAATACATGTATTTTTGTAAATGCAAAGTGTTTAGAATTTTCTAGTGTTTCTTTAAAGTCTTCTTCTGTTTCATTAGGAAAACCAACAATTATATCTGCTGTTATTGATATATTAGGTCTAATGGCTCTAATCTTATTGAGCTTATCATTAAAATAATTTAAATCATACTTTCGATTCATCAATTTTAATATTTTATCTGATCCTGCTTGTAAAGGTATATGTAGATGATCTACTATTATTTCACTATCTTTTATGACATCTAAAACTTCGTTTGTTAATTCAGTAACTTCTATACTAGATATTCTAAGTCGCTTTAGTCCTTTTATTTTAATTAAAGCTTTTAAAAGGTTAGCAAAGTTAGTATTAATGTCAACACCATAATTACCAGTATGAATACCAGTTAATACTATTTCATTGAAGCCTTTACTAACTAGAGTTTTGACCTCATTAACTACAGTATTTAATTCTTTAGAACGGCATTTTCCCCTAACATATGGGATAATACAATAACTACAAAAATTTTCACAGCCATCTTGAACTTTAACAAACGCCCTACATCTATTCTTAAAGTCTGTAATAAACATATTTTCAAATTTATCTTTAAGTAATCCAACTCTTCTAATTGGTTCTTTATTTGTAAAATAACAGTCCAATAATTCAATTATTTTACTCTTATCTTTATTACCTACATAAATATCAATATCTAAATCATCATCTTTGTGATCTTCAACAAAACATCCTAATGCCACTACACAAGAATTTGGATTTAATCTTCTTACTCTATTAATAATCTTTTTACTTTTAATGTCTGCGGTATTAGTAATAGTACAAGTATTTATAATATAAACATCACAAATTTCATCAAGATTTCCTATAGTATATCCACTGTCTATTAATTTTGATAATATATACTCACTTTCATAAGTATTTACTTTGCAACCCAAAGTATAAACACATGCTTTCATAACCTGCACCATCCTAACTATAAATTTATTTATTTTCTAATAATTGTTTTATCTAATTATTCTAGCTAATTACTTTTAACGGATAATATATTATCATCAGAATAAACGTTCGTCAACATGTATTTTGTACTCTTTTTTATATGGAAAGCATAGTTAAAAAAGAAAAAATATCATTTGATGTAACTTTACTAAAAAATATTATAAGAAATGCTATCAAAATAAAGGGTCCAAAAGGTATCATGTGCTCTTTATTTTTATATAATAAATACAAGGATATTGGTAAAGCAATAAAACTAGCTAAAAAAATAGTAACTAATCCTAAAAAAGGATCTAATATAAGGCCTAAAACAAATAATAGTTTTACATCTCCTCCACCTAATGATTCTTTTTTAAATAAAATATTACCTAGTTTCATCAATAAATACATAAATATAAATAAAGAAACTCCACTTATTAATGCAAAAAAGACTCCGCTAATACCATTTAATATAAATTTTAGTATTAATATAATTATACTAAATATTACTAGCACTTCATCTGGGATTATCATATAAGTTAAATCACTACTAAATACTATAATAGTAAGCGATACTATACTAAGTGATAAAAGTAATTCTATGGAAAGGCCAAAACTATAATAAGAAATAGTAAAAAGAATTGCACTAACTAATTCTATAAAAGGATTCAATATACTAATTTTTTGTTTACAATATCTACATTTTCCTTTTAAAGTAATATATGAAATTATTGGTATTAAATCATACCAAACTAAATCATGATGACATTTGTCGCAATAACTTCTTCCTTTTATAAAACTTAAATTTGTACTTAGTCTTAATCCTACACAGCAAAAGAAAGACCCAAATACTAGGCCTAAAATAAAGAAACATATTAAATATAAATACTCCATAATTCTCCCCTACTATTGAATCTTTCCGTAAATATCAAACATTGGAACAACAATTGATAAAAGAATAGTACCAACTATTAATGCAAGAAACGCAATCATTAATGGTTCAATAAAGCTTTGCATTTGTTTTACAAGCGCTTTATGTTGAACTTGATAGTAATTAGCGACTTTTTCCATCATTAAGCCAAGTTGTCCTGTTTTTTCTCCTGTTACAATCATTTCATATGCTGCTACAGGAAAAGCCCAACTACCTTTGAATGATTCTGAAATGTTTGCACCTTTATTAAGATTTATTATCGTTTTTGCAATCAATTCTTTATATATTTCATTATTAGTAATTTTAGCAAGGACTTCCATACTATCAGTAATAAAAACTCCATGATTTAATAATGATGCAAATGTTTTAGTAAAGTTATATACTTCGTTATATATAACTATTTTACTAAATACTGGTATATGCATTATAACTAATTGAGCATTTTTTCTAAAGCTTCTATTCTTTTTATATAGATATATAAAGATAGCTATTAAGATAACAACTCCGACTATTATGAAAAAGTAATTACCAACTAAAAAATCACTTGCATTCATGACAAAAGTAGTAATAGCTGGAATTGTGGCATCATTATCTTTATACATTTGAACAAAGCTTGGTACAATACTAACTAAAATAAAGATAATAACACCAATAGCTATACATAAAACGATAATTGGATATGTCATTGCCGATACCATTTGTTTCCTTGTTTCTTCTTTAGAAGTATAGTAATCAGCCATATCATCTAATACTGATGTTAAATCACCAGTTAATTCGGCCGTTTTTATCATGTTAACTAATAAGGTTGGAAACTTATCTTTTTGGCGTTCCATTGCTGTTGATAAGTTTTCTCCTTTTAAAAGCTCATATACAACTTTTTGGTAAACTTTTCTTTGTTCTGGTTTCTCACTTTGCTTTTCTAAAATTCTAACTGAATCAACTAAGGCAATTCCTGCTTTTAGGTAAGTTGATAATTGTGTAAGTGAAAATGAAAGATCTGCTGCATTGAATTTTCCACCTATATTAACATCTATATCATAAACTTTTCTAGGTGTTACTTCTAAAACTTCATATCCTTCATTTTGTAAAAACATTTTTACTTCTGTTTCACTTGGTCCTTCTATTGTATAATTAACTATTTTTCCGTTATTGTTTCTTATTTTATATCGAAAAGATATTTCTTCTCCTTTGTTATTGAGAATTTTATTTTTAGAAGTATTATTTGTATTATTCATCATCTGTTCTACTTCTAAGATTGCTGAATATTCCTTTTCTCTTTTCTCTTTTCTTTCGCTAACTTTTCCTTTACTCAATTTATCAATAACAGCTAAAACTCCACTATATGAATAATTTAAAATACGTTTTGGAGTAAGAAGAATATAATGTACTACATGATATATAAATATAAAAGGCATGGCAATTGTTTCCATATTTACTCCTCCTTATTCTTAAAATAATTATATCACAAAAATATATAATCACAAGTAGGAAAAAATTATCATATATTAAAGTAGACCGAAAGGCAGGGATAATTATGTATAATCAGTATAATAATATGGGGATGTTTCAAAATGTTCCTAAAAGAGGTATAAACTGGGGAAATATTTTAAATAATACACAAAGAACTTTAGGCATTATTAATCAAGTTATTCCCATTGTATATCAAGTAAGACCTTTAGTTAATAATGCTAGGACACTTTTTAAAATAGCAGGTGCTGTTAGTGATAATAGCGAAGAAGTAAATAGTAGTATGGAAAATGATTATAGTAATGTTAATAGTACTAATAATTATGAAAATGAAAAAGATAGTAATGGGCCTAAATTTTTCTTATAGTCTATACTATCTTTTTTTCTTTTAGAATTCTTTTACAGATATTTTTTCTTGTAATAATTCAATAAATTCTTTTATATTAACTGTAGTTGTATCTTTATCACCATGTTTTCTATAACTTATAGTATTATTATTCTTTTCATTATCTCCTAATATTAAAGTATAATTAATTTTTTTAGTTTGTGCTTCTCTTAGTCTATATCCTAATTTTTCGTTACGATTATCTAACTCTACTCTAATACCATTATTTTTTAATTCTTCATATATTTCAGTAGCATAATCATTTTGATATTCACTAGATACTGGAATAACTACTGCTTGAACCGGAGCTAACCAAAGTGGAAGATTTCCTTTTGTCTCTTCAAGTAAAAAAGCAATAAATCTATCAAGTGAACCAAGAATAGCTCTATGAATAACAACTGGTCTTTTTTTAGTACCATCTTTATCTATATATGTAAGTTCAAACCTTTCTGGCAATTGGTAATCTAATTGGACAGTAGAAAGTGTTACATCATGACCAATAGCACTTTTTACTTGAACATCAAGTTTAGGACCATAGAATGCCGCTTCTCCTTCGGCTTCATAAAAATCAGCTCCTATTTCTTCTAGAACTTCTCTTAATTCTTGTTCACTTTTTTCCCACAACTCATCATTACCAAAATATTTTTCTTTATTATTTTTATCTCTTAATGACAATCTAAAGCTATAATCTTTAAATCCAAAGTCTTTATATACATCAAGTATTAAATCTATAACAGCTTTAAACTCTTCTTTAATTTGTTCATTAGTACAGAATATATGAGAATCATTTTGAGTGAAGGCTCTTGTTCTTTCAATTCCGCACAAAGCTCCACTAGCTTCATATCTAAAATCATTTGCAATTTCTGCAATTCTTAATGGTAAATCACGATATGAATGTAAAGAGTTTTGATACATCATCATGTGATGAGGGCAATTCATTGGCCTTAAAACATAAGATTCATTATCAAGTTCCATTGCAGGAAACATATCATCTTTGTAGTGATCCCAATGCCCACTAGTTTTATATAAATCTACGCTTCCTAATGATGGTGTCATAACATGTTTATAGCCATGCTCTATTTCCTTATTAGTAATGTAATCGACAAGTGTACGTCTTACAAAGAATCCATTAGGAAGCCACATAGGAAGTCCTTTACCTACTAAATCAGAAAACATAAATATTCCAAGTTCCTTGCCCAATTTACGATGATCTCGCTCTTTAGCCTCCTCTAACATTTCTAGATGTTTATTTAAGTCTTCTAAAGTTTCATAACATACTCCATATATTCTTTGCAACATTTTATTTTTAGAATCTCCTTTAAAGTATGCGCCGCTTACTCTAAGTAATTTAAAGCATCTTAATTCTTTAGTAGATTCTACATGAGGCCCACGACAAAGATCTGTAAAGTTTCCTTGTGTATAACAAGTAATTACTTCATCACTAGGCATATTATTAATTAAATCAATCTTATATGGATCATCTTTAAATTTATCAAGGGCTTCTTCTCTTGTTAATTCGTGACGAATTATTCTTTTATTGCCTTTAGCAATTTTTTTCATTTCTTTTTCTATTTTAGGTAAATCTTCTTCAGTTAATGTTTTATCTCCTAAATCAATATCATAATAAAATCCATCTTCTATTACTGGTCCTACCCAAAACTTAGCTTCAGGATATATATTTTTCACTGCTTCTGCAAGCAAATGGGCACAAGAGTGATTAAGTGGTCCTAATTTTTTATTTTCTTTAATGTTTATCATTTTATTCTATTCTCTCCTTTTTCTTATTTTCTTTTTTGACACAATATAAACTACACCATATTATCTTAATTAGACTTTTCATAATCAGCAATGCCTAATTTTTTCATATTGTCTCACCTCTATAACAAAAAAAGGATTGTACATTCTAGGAGTGCTATTAGACACACTGTACCATCCTTTGTTTAACTTAATTTAGATAACGGTAGATACCGGAATTACTTTTAATAATTCTACTCGTTAAGGTAGTAATAAAAGGTCTTTTCTTCATTTTCACCATCCATGAAGTCTCTAAAACTAAAAGAAGTCTTTTATCTGGTCCTTACTAATAACGTATTTACAAATAATATTTTACTACAAAATTTTATCTTGTCAAACTATTTTTCATTTCTTGCTTCGTTTAATAAAGTATCAAGAGTAACTAAATTAAAACCTCTTTGTTTTATATAGTTTATTAATACTTTTAATTCACTTATATTATTTTTTGTTAAATTAACACTAATAATGCTACCACTCCTAAGATTTCCTTTAGCTTTAGAGTATATATTATTATTAAGATTTAAAGTTGGAATAATTGTATGCATTGATAATTTACTACATAAAGTTAATACTTCTTCATTATCATAAGTTGCATAACAATATTTTGGTGTTGTACTAGTTAGTGTTTTAATTTTGTCTATAGAACCTCTAAAAAGTAATTCATCGTATTCTTTAGCATAACTAAGCAACTCTACTTCATTATTATTTTTGATAGACTCTATTACAAATTTAGTGTTTTCATCAATATACTCACCATCAATAAAAAATGTGGAAGGTGCATTCAATTCTTTTAAAAGTTCATTTATATTTTCTGTATAACTATCATTATTTATCGGAAAAACTAAGGCTATATTAGAGCTCATTCCATTACCACTAGATATATATTTGTCATAATAATCATCTATAGATATAGTTGGAGTTACTTCTTCAAATACTAAAAGGCTTTCATTATAACTGCCATAATTTTTCATTTTTTTAAAGCTTTCTTCTAAATTAACAGCAAGTCCATTATAACCAGGAATCAAATAATTATTGTCTATTTTAGCATCAATTGCTTTTTCTTCTTGACTACTACTTTTTTCTTTTATTTGTTTCATAATAGGATCATTTGACTCTAAAATAATAATGGCTTTTTCTGTGTAATAAAAAGAAAATAAGACAAGAAGGATAGCAAAAGTTATTTCAAGTGCTTTTTTTATAAGAAATCACCTCATAATAAATTTATTATTAGAGGTGATAAATTATTCTATGGATATAAAGCAAAGTAAGCATCACTTGCTCTTTTGCTGATTCTTCTTGTAACTAGAGTTGAATAACTATTATTAGGATTTTCCCATGATGAATCTGGGCTTGTTACAGTAATAGACATTTTAGGATTAGTAGTAGGTGCATAACCAATAAATGCAGTTGAAACAGTTGGAGTATTATAAATACCATCTCCATCTGGATCGGCAAAACTTTGTGATGTTCCTGTTTTTCCTGATGGGTCATGAGAGGCATCTATATAGCCTTTTCCTAATCCATAGCTTTTAGTCATAACTGCATGAAAGCCTTCTTTTACTCTATTTAAATACTCTTCTTTTGTGTTTACTTTATTTAAGGTATTTGTTTCAAAAGAATAAATAACATCACCTAAAGTTTCATCATCAGTTGATTTATGGACTTCTTTTAAAAGATGTGGTTGCAATCTACTACCACCATTTGCAATAGTAGAAACGTATTGCGATAATTGAATTGGTGTATAGGTATCATACTGCCCCATAACAAAGTCAAGTAATAACCCAGGAGCTTTATTGCTACTTGTATATCCTAATGACTCTACTGGTAAATCAATCTCTGTTTTTACACCTAGGCCAAATTCTTTAAAGGTATTTCTATATATATCAAATGCTTCTTCATTAATTACTAATGGTTTATTATATTGATATGTTGCCCCTGCTACTTTGATTGCCGTTTTAAACTGATAAACGTTACTAGATAAAGCAAGTGCATCTATATCGTTAATTCTTCCTAATGTTTTCCATGAACATTTCTTTTGTGTTCCAGCTATTTTTATACATTCGTCTACTTGATATTCTCCCGGCGTTATAGCTCCTGTATTATATCCTACTAGCATGCTGGCACCTTTTACGACCGAACCTGAAGTCATTGGTGAAGTTGTAATACCAGCAGTACAATCAATTGTTTTATATCCTCCATTACCATCACTTACTGCCTGTCTTCCTGCCATAGCAAGTATTTCTCCTGTATTAGGATCTGTTATAATAGCATAACTTCTATTATAATAATCAGTATTAGGTTGGCCTTTAGTCGATAATATCTCTTCATTTAAAATATTTTCTAGTTGTTGTTGTAATTCTATATCAATTGTTAATACTATATCATTACCTCTTTTTCCTTCACTAATTAATTCTAATTCATGAGAATTTATTGTTTGATAAATTGCTTTGGTACCTTTTAAATATTCTTCGTATTGCTTTTCTAAATAACTGGTGCCAACTATATCATTCAAAGAATAACCTATAGCTAAATATGTTTCTTTTTCTTCAACTGGAACTGTACCTATATTACCTAAAATTGTTCTGAAAGTATCTCCATAATTATAAACTCTCTCCCAATCAAGTTTAGTATTAAAGCCTTCTAAATCTTCATTATTTTCTGCAATATAAGCATATTCTTCATCAGTTACATCTACGTTTTTAATAATTTTATCATCATAGGAATAGCCCTTATTCATCAAATAATATAAGTAACTAGCTTTATTATCTTCGTCTTTAAAAGCGTTAAGTTCTTCCTCAGTTACTCTTTCTATTTTAAGTTCATATATATCATTACTATCAAGTTTTCTTTGTTCGTATTTTTCCCATTCACTTTCTTTAATTCTATCATCCAAAATGTCATTATTTTTCGCAACAAAAAATTCTCTTTTATTTCTTTCTGTTACTTTATCATATGAAAGATTAAGGTGTTCTACAACCTTATAGGCAAGTTCTATTTCTTCTTCTGTTGTCCTATTTTTATCTTTTTTATAATAAATTGTTTTGACTGCCTTATTATCTACTATTACTTTTCCGTTGCGATCTAATATTCTTCCTCTTGGAGAACTAGGTCCCTCAACTATTTGAGTAGCAAGTGTTGTAAGTTCCTCCTCATATTTAGATTGTTCTCTTAACATAACTTGATATAATCTAAAGATAATTATTAGAAATAAAACAATTAAAATAGCACCTAAAAAAATAAATCTTTTTTTATAGGTTGATCCAGTAACAGTATATTTTCTACTTGGACTATTAACATTTTTGGTATTAACTTTTTGCTTTATTTTCATAGACAAACCCTCTTTTCTTTAATAGTTTAACACATAAATTTAATTTTACTACATATTAATTAATTAAAGGTGATGATTTTGATAGAAAGAATAATAAAAAATAATATACAAATATTAAATTCTCATTTAGTAATGGGATATTTGGAAAGCAAAAATATTTATCCTACAGAAGACGAAGCAACTATAATCTGTAATTTTTTGAAAGAAAATTATATGATTCTTCTAAAAGATAATAGTATTTTATTAAGTTTAAAGGGAAATATTCGTGATGAGATATATTATGAAGTATCAAAGCTTTTAATGAATTTAAAGAATACATATTTATAATTGGTAAATTTATGATATAATTCTATCATAGGAGTGATAGGATGAATAATAAAGGATTTACTTTAATTGAGTTGTTAGCAACTATTACTATTATGTCTTTAATTCTTATTATGGTAATGCCTTCTATTACAGCATTAAAAAAGAATAGTGAAAATAAACAATATGAATATTATGCTGATAGTTTAATTGAAGCAGCTAAAGTATATGTAAACAAAGAAGGTGAAGATATTACCTTCCTTGGTATTAATAATTGGATAGGATGTGTTGATATTACTTATCAGGATTTAATAGATGCCGATTTAATAAAGCCTTTTACAAATAGCAATATTGATTGTAGTGATGCTAAAATTAGATATACTAAAACAGAAAAATCAGGTAATTATAATTATAATCTAACTTGTCATAATAAAAAAACTAATGAAATAGTTTATAGTTACAATGGCATTGGTAATAAAAGCTGCACTGTTACAAGTAATTAATAGTATAATAATTATTTAATTTTGGACTTAATTAATTCTATTTCTTCTTTATAAGGAGCATGTCCATCTATATAAGGTGTTTCTAATATTTTAGGAACATCTTTTAATTTATCATTATTTATAATAGTAATTAATGTTTCAAGTCCTATAGTACCTTTCCCTATATTTTCATGTCTATCTTTATGAGAATTAATAACATTTTTACTATCATTAATATGGATACATTTAATTTTATCTATACCAATCATTTTATCAAATTCAGTTAAGATTTCATTAAAATTAGTTAAATTGTATCCTGCATCATTTAAATGACATGTATCAATGCAAACTCCTATTCTATCTTTTTTATTCACCCCTACAATTATTTGTTTTATTTCTTCAAAGTTTTTTCCCACTTCGCTACCTTTACCTGCCATAGTTTCAAGTAAAATAGTAATATTTGTAGTATCTTTTTCTAAAATTCTATTTAAAGCTGTTATTATGTTTTTTATTCCAATTTTTGTACCTTGTCCTACATGTGAACCTGGATGTAAGACGAGATATTTCATGCCAAAAGCTTCTACTCTTTTTAATTCTTCACTTAAAAAGTTACAAGAAAATTCAAATTTTGAAAGTTCCCCATTGGCTAAATTAATGATATATGGAGCATGAACAATAACTTTATTTTTATCTATACCATTTTCTTCCATTAAAAGATGTGCCTCTTTTACTTTATCTAAATCAATATTACTTCTAATAGTATTTTGTGGCGCTCCTGTATAAAACATGAATGTATTTGCACCATAAGTTATAGCTTCTTTTACACTACCAATTAATCCTGTATCTTTTTTATATCCTACATGTGAACCAATTATTAACATATTTGTACCTTCTTTCTTAAAAGAATTATAAAATAGAAAAGAAAAAGACGCAAGTAATTTGGTCTTTATAAAACTATTCATGATATTTTTTTAGAAAATCTTCTTTATACTCTAGAATTCTATCTTCTTTTATTGCTTCTTGTAATTCTTCAGTTAATCTAATTAAAAATCTAATATTATGGATTGAAACTAATCTTCCACCTAGCATCTCTTTTGTATTTAGTAAATGTCTAATATAAGCTTTAGTATAATGCTTACAGGTATAACAATCACAATTTTCTTCAATACTTGTAAAATCCTCTTTGTATTTGGCGTTATTTAAGTTTATTTTTCCATTTCTTGTAAAAGCCTGCCCATGCCTTGCAATTCTTGTTGGTAATACACAGTCAAATATATCAACACCACGTATTACCCCTTCTATAATGTCAATTGGTTCTCCTACTCCCATTAAATATCTAACTTTATTTTCTGGCATATAAGGAATTGAATAATCTATAGCTTTATACATATCTTCTTTAGATTCACCATCATTTGCAACTCCACCAATACTATAACCATCAAAATCTAGTTTTACAGTCTCTATAGCAGAGTACTTTCTTAGATCAGGATATGCTCCACCTTGAACAATGCCAAATAAAGATTGATTGGGGTTATTGTGAACTGCTTTTCCTCTTTTAGCCCACCTTATAGTTCTTTCAATACTATTTTTTAAATAATTATAATCTGCACTAGCAGGAGGACATTCATCAAAGCTCATTGCAATATCACTATCTAATTTATTTTGAATTTCAATTGATTTTTCAGGTGTTAATAATAATTCTTGACCATCTATATGACTTTTAAAGTGAACTCCTTCCTCTGTAATATCCTTTTCTTTATTTTTAGCAAGGGAAAATACTTGAAAACCTCCACTATCTGTTAAAATTGGCCCATCATAGTTCATAAATTTATGAAGTCCACCTGCTTTATTAATTATATTTTCTCCTGGTCTTAACCATAAGTGATATGTGTTTGCTAAAATTATGCCTGCTCCTGTTTCTTTTATTTCTTCTTTTGATAATCCTTTAACAGTAGCTCTAGTTCCTACAGGCATAAACATCGGTGTTGAAACTGTACCATAATTAGTTTTTATAGTACCAAGTCTTGCTTTTGTATTTTTTTCGGTTTTAATTAAATTATATTCTATTTTCACTACAATCACTCATTTCTTTTATTATTTAATATGTTTATTTTCATTTGCATAATTATTAATATCTACATATAATATCCGTTTTTTGGCATCTTTCATTTTTTTAGTTAACTCTTTTGACATTTCTTTCAATGTTTCATCCAATAGATACTTTCTATATTTATTTTTTACAAGTTGTCTAAATTTCTCTATTTCATTTAATGCTTCATGATAGGCTGTACCAGTATCATCTTCACTATTTAAATAGAAATTTACCATTTTTAATAATTTTAGATACTTTTTATAAACTCTATTTGTAATAAAGACTTTTTGGATTTCTAAATCATATATAGAAATAATTTCTTTTTTAAGAGTAACATTTAGTTCTTTTCCTAATGTTAAATCTCCACTATATTCATAACTTTTTTCTATCATAAAAAAATTAGTCATAATCTTTTTCTCCTTTTAATAAATCAGGTCTTAGTTTTTGTGTTAATTCTATTTGTTTTTTTATTCTCCATTTATTTATTTCTCGGTGGTTGCCACTAACTAAAACATCTGGCACTTCTAAGCCTTCATAATTTCTTGGTTTAGTATATGTAGGATAGTCTAAAAGATTATTTGAAAATGATTCTTTCTGATAACTTTCTTCTTTTATAACACCATCTATAAGTCTTGTTATAGAATCAATCAATACCATACTTGGTATTTCTCCTCCTGTCAAAACATAATCTCCTATAGATATTTCCATATCACAAATTGTTTTTATTCTCTCATCAAAGCCTTCATAGTGTCCACAAATAAGAATTAAGTGTTTCTTTTTTGATAAATCTATGGCAAGTGTTTGATTATAAACTTTACCACTAGGTGTTAAAAGAATTACCTTACTATTTTCATTTTTTAAGGTTTTAACTGCATCAAAAATAGGTTGACACATTAAAACCATTCCACATCCTCCACCATAAGGAGTATCATCTACTTTTTTATGAGGATCATTAGAGTAATCTCTAATATTATGAATATTAATCTCAACTATTTTTTTATCTATTGCTCTTTTAATAATAGATTCTTTAAATATGTCGTTAAACATATTAGGAAATAATGTTAATACATCTATTTTCATAACAAACACTACCTTCTATGGAAGTTTTATAAGCACTTCTTTATCTTTAGTATTTATATTTTTAATAAACTCTTTATGGTATGGTACTAAGACTTGTTTTTTATTTATCAACAGCCTAATTATTTTATAATTAACTCCTGTTTTTTCTATATCTAAAATTTTACCATCTAAGTTATCTATTGTCTTTACTTTATAAGTAATTAATTCACTATCTAAAATATTATCACTATTTAAATTAATTTCATTTCTATCTTTATAAACTTTTTTGCCTTTAAAAAATAATACTTGATTAATGTTGTTAAAGCCATCAAAAGTAACCATGTCATAACTTTTATGTTGTCTATAACCAGTTATTAAATATTTTTTATTATCTATTATAAGATTAGTACCTATTTTAAATATTTCGTTTTTTTGAATAGGTGTTAAATCACTTTTAATTCTAATTTCACCTTTTATACCATGCGTATTAATAATTTGTCCTATAAATAGTTTAGTCATTTAATTTATCCATTTCATATAAGAGTATACTAGTTGCAACTCCTACATTTAAACTTTCTACTACTTCATTCATTGGTATATAGATGAACTTATCACTTTTTTCTAAATACTTAGGATTAACTCCATTACCTTCATTACCTATAATCAGTGCAAATGTTTCTTTTTCTTTTTTTGATAAGTTTTTAACTTCTTCTCCATATTTAACATTAGTTGCTAAAACAGGAATGTGTAATTTTTTTAAAATTGGTATTAATTTATCTATTGAGTACATTACTATAGGAATGTGAAAAATCATTCCTTGAGTTGATCTAACAACTTTTGGAGAATATACATCTACAGTATTATCTCCTATTACAATAGTATCTATATCAAATGCTACTGCACTTCTAATTATTGTTCCCATATTACCAGGGTCTTGTACTTCATCAATAACAAGTATTCTATTTCCTATTGTTGTATCTATTTTCTTTTCACATAATCCTATCATTTTTGGTGGAGAATTAAGAGTACTTACTTTTTTTAATATGTCTAATGTTACTTCTATTTGTTCAATATCTATTGGAAGGACTTCTCCTTCTAATAGTAATATTTCTTTTAATACTCCTTTTTTATATGCTTCTAAAACTAAATGTTCTCCTTCTACTAAAAACTCATTATATAAATCACGATACTTCTTCTTTTGTAATGATGAATAATATTTTACTTTTTCATTATCTAAACTAGTTATAACCATTACTACTCCTCTTCTCCATATTTATTAGTTAAATTACGCCATTTTTTATAATCAGGACAATTTTCTTTAACAACATTCCAAAATTTCTTAGAGTGATTTGCTTCTACTAAATGAGAAAGTTCATGATATATTACATAATCAAGACACCCTATATCTTTAGTAATTAATTCTGTATTTAAGGTAATAACATTTGTTTTTATGTTACATACTCCCCATCTTGTAGTCATTTTTCGAAGTCTTAATGTTGGATGTGGTATTTCTCTTGAAAAATTACTATAACACATTTCTAAATGTTTGCTAAATAATCCTAAAGCTTGTTTCTTTTTCCATTTAGCCAAGTCAAAATCTCTTCTTATAAATACTTTATCCACTCCAAGTTTAATATCACAAAACTCTGTATATATAATATCATATTTTTTGCCTAAAAAGTAAAATTCATTATCATATTTTACTTTTTCTTTTACTTTTCTAATCATTTTTCTAATGGAGTTATAATTATTTTCTATTACTTCCATTATCTTTTTATTAGAAGTTAGACTATTGCAAGTAACATATATAGTTAAATCTTCTTTAACTCTTATATAAATATTTTTAGTAGTTCTTTTCTTTACTATTTCTAATTTGTATGTCTCATTGTCTATAGTTAAAACCATAACTTATGCTCCTTTATTATTAAATAGAATATATACATGCAATAAAATTTAAATACTAAAAAATAAAGCAACACCTAGTTTTGAATTATTAGAAATTATTTTTAATATAACTAAAATTATTTATGATACTCAAAGTAAAAATCTAATATTTTTACCATATCACCAGATTCAGCCCCCATTTTTTCTAATTCATCATCAATACCCATTTGTCTTAACTTTTTACTGAATCTAGCAATGCCTTCATCAGTAAATTTAGTCATTTTAAATAGTTTTTCTATCTTTTCACCTTTAACTACAAAGTCTTTGCCATCTTTTTCAATAGTAAATGGTTTTTCTTCTTTAAATTTGTATAATACATGTGACTCGAATGCATCATCATCATATAGATTTTCTTCTTCTAAAGAATCTAATAAATTACTTAAATAATCTATTACTTCAGTTAATCCGGAGTTTGTTTGAGCTGTAACTTCAAATATTTTTTTATCTGGGACTTTCTTTTTAAATTCTTCTAAGTTATTTTTGGCATTTTTTAAATCCATTTTATTTGCTACTATAACCATTGGTTTATTAAGTAATCTTTTGTTGAACTCTTCTAATTCTTTATTTATTAAAATGTAATCTTCATAAGGATTTCTTCCTTCACTTCCTGCCATATCTATAACATGCAGAATAACTCTCGTTCGTTCAATGTGTCTTAAAAATCTATCTCCTAGTCCTTCTCCTTTACTTGCTCCTTCTATTAATCCTGGCAAATCTGCCATAACAAATGTTTTTCCATCTGTTGCACGTACTACTCCAAGATTTGGTTTTAACGTTGTGAAGTGATACTCTGCTATTTTTGGCTTTGCCTTTGAAACTTTAGAAATAATTGTGCTTTTACCTACACTAGGTAACCCTACAAGTCCTACATCTGCAAGAAGTTTTAGTTCCACTTTAATGTTACGTATTTCACCAGGCTCACCATTTTCAGAAAAATTAGGTGCTGTATTAGTTTGTGTTTTGAAAGCTGTATTTCCACGTCCTCCACGTCCTCCTTTTGCTATTAAGGCTTCATCTTCTTTATTCTTTAAATCTGCAATAATAAACCCGGTATCTAAATCAGTTACAACAGTTCCTTGTGGTACTTTTATAACTAAAGGATCTCTTCCTTTACCATGCTGATTCTTTCCCTTCCCATTTTCGCCTTTATCACCTTTGATTTCTTTTTGATATCTTAAATCTAAAAGAGTATGCAAACCTTCATCTACTTTAAAAATAATATCAGCACCATGGCCACCATTGCCACCATAAGGACCGCCATAGGCTATATATTTTTCACGACGAAAGGCAGTGCACCCATCACCACCACTTCCTGCAATTACTTTAAGAGTTACTTCATCTACAAACATAAAAACACCTCCAAAATATATAGGTATTATATCATGAATACGTTAAAAAAAGAAGAAATCTTTTTTATATGCATTTATTTATAAATCATATAATTGCAATTATTTTAATGAGTTCTATTCATGAGATATATCTTTTACAATATAAAACATGTAGGTTATTTTACCTACATTATTTAAAACTATTATTTATTATGAATACTATTCTGTTTTATATTCAATTTCAAAAGGATTTTCTTTTGTTCCATCTCCACTAGTTATTACGACGTTGGATTTTAGATTTAAACATGGTTTAATTCCGTATGAATTAGAAGGACTACCATCAATTCCAATGATATAACTATAGTCGTTAACATACCAAACATTAAGATCATTATAAGAATTTAGAAGCCAATAAGTTGTGTTTAAGCCGGCAATAGTTGCTGTCCCTTTGATATAGTATCTTTCATATTGGCCAGTTCCTAATTCGCCATATCTTAATAATCCTACTTTTGCTGTAGTTGTATTTGAAGTCAGTGAAGTTCCTGTTGTATCTTCATATTTTGCTAACTTATATGATGAACCATCTAAAACTTGTCCTAAATACCAAATAGTATTTTCTTCAATCATTTCAGTATATGGGCTGCCTACATAATTTGTTAGATATTCTCCATTTAAGAATGTTCCTATTGCATTATTACTAGAATATATTGGATTGTCACCAAAAATACTTGTTTTAAATGATCCAGAATCTTTTAATGCCTTTACACTAGTTATTTTAGTTAACCCTTCGGTCTCATGACTTACTATCATATATAAATCGTTTTCCCCACTTCCAAAGCGGATGTATTCACCACTATATCTTGTATTTAGTAATGTTCCTGATAGATTACTATCGTTATCTCCTTTTAAGCGATAAGGATTCGTTTCAGTACCATCACCACTTATGATTTTAACATTTTCTTTTAAATTTATTGATGGACGAACACCAAACCTGATTTCTGAACCAATTCCAAAAGAATAGCCTGTGTAAACAATATATGAAAGACTCGATGAAGAATGTGGTGTTAATGTAAACCAATTAAGTCCATTATTTAAATACCCCAAGCTATGCTGACTACCTCTATAACTCGTTTGATACTCATACATATTTAAAAGTCCTACAGCATCTTCTACTATTGTTCCTGTCTCATCACTTGGTCTTGTTATACTTCCTAACTCT
>CALVRG010000025.1 GCA_944358505.1 uncultured Bacilli bacterium
AGAGTAAAAGAAATAATAGATGCAAAGTAAATTTTAGTTTTTATGTATCTTTAAAATCTAGTGCGTAACAATAACCACTAGATTTTTCTAAAGTTGTTATATAAAACTTACTAAAAGTCCTTGAAAACATCGGCTTTTTTGGGTATAATGATATAGATATTATTAGTGAGGAGGGAATTTTATGGCAAAAAAAGAAAATCGTAGTGAAGTTACTATGAGATGTTCTGTATGTGGTTTTGAATTACGCCCTGTTAGTAAAAATAAAAAGAATACTCCGGATCGTTTAGAATTAAACAGATATTGTCCTAAATGTAGAAAGACAGTTATTGCTAAAGAAAAGAAATAATAATAGGGTGGTGAGTTTATATGGAAATAAATATTAATGATATTAAGAATGGTATGACTGTTATCATGGATGGTAATTTATATACAATTGTAGAATTTCAACATGTAAAGCCAGGTAAAGGTCCAGCATTCGTGCGTATCAAAAGAAAAAATTTAAGAACAGGATCAGTTACAGAAGATACATTTAATACCAATATTAAAATAACTAAAGCTCATATTGAAAAAGTAAAAACACAATACTTATACAAAATGGGAGATTCATATGTATTTATGAATAATGATACTTATGAACAAATTGAAATACCAGAATCTGTTTTAGGGGATAATGTAGATTTCATAAAAGAAGGTTTAGAAATAGATATTGATTTTTATGAAGGAGAAATAATTGGTATTACTTTACCAGAAAAGATTGAATATACAGTAGTAGAAACAGAACCTGCAGTAAAAGGGAATACAGCAACTAATGCTACTAAAGATGCAAAAATTGAAACTGGATATGTAGTTAAAGTACCATTATTTATTAATGAAGGAGAAACAATCATTATATCTACTAAGGATGGTAAATATTCAGGAAGAGCATAAGCTCTTTTTTAAATGTTAAAAGAAACTTTTCTTATTAAAGAAGTTGGATCTTCTCCAAATATAAATGCTGTTAAGGATGTCGATGCATCCTTTTTTAATCCACTTTTTTTTATTAATTCTTCAAGTTCTTTTGTTTTTTCTTCATCTAAATCTAGTGATAGAGCTTTTAAATAGAAAAGTAAGAATATGTAATTTATAGTACTTAGATTATTTTTTTTCATGTAATTAGTTATTTGATCAAACTTTTTTTGTTTAAAAGTATTTATACTAATATCTACAACTGTTTGTTCATTTAACCATTCAGTGATTGAATAGAAGTGATCTGGCAGCGTAAAATCTTCTTTTAAAAGAAAATCTTCAATATAAGGAAACATAAATGAATAACTGTATAAATCGGTAGTTAGGATATCTTCTAAAACTAGATCAGGGTTGGTACGAATAAATTTTTTAAAAAGAATTAAAGCAAACAAAACATTTTCAAAATGAATAAGACTAAATAAATCAAATTTATTAAATAAAGCAAAAACTTCTGGAGATTTATATTTAGTTATATCAGATAGAGAGTTATTTAGTTTTAAAGACATACGGGTATATATTAGAGAATTATCATTTTTAGGTATAGTAAAATCAGTGGCTCTTTTGTTAAAATAAGCAATTTTTTTTAAAAGACCATGGATGATATCATTGTTTTTCCTTAAAGATTCATAAACTTGTTTTTCTGCTGATATATGTTCTTTAAGAATTTTATAGTGTTGATTATATTCTTCACATGCTTTATTGCCATTTTTTTCTAAAGCTAAAAGAAAGCGATATTCTTCTAAAATATTAGCAGAAATATTAAATAATCTTTTGAAAATAATTTGATAGTAATTACTAATATTTTCCATATGTATTCCTCGATTGATTATTTTATCATATTTTCCAAATAAAAAAAACTATTTCTAGTTTTCTTTATCTTCTTTTGATTTGGTTTCTTTTTTATTATTTTTTTCAATATTTTCTTTAGCTGTATTATCAGCAATTATTTTAGTATTTTTCCAAATCATTAAAAACATTATTGATGCTTCATAAATTATTCTTACTACTATTGGACCTAAAATAAACATTAATAAGAAACCTAAGAAGTTTACAGTTATTAAACTAAATGATGATAGCATGATAAATAGGGTAATAACTAAATATAAAATCTTTAGAATAGGTTCAATTAACATTATTTTGAAATCAAGTAAATCTCTTAATTTTTGTAGACCAGCTGATAGTTTTAAATCTTTACCTTTAATGAATAGAAAATAAACTGAAATGCCTCCGATGATTGCTAAAATAAGAGATACTACAGTCCACATTGCTGTATAAGCAACTGATTCTACTGCTTCTTCAATACCATATCCGTACATAAACTCAAACTCCTTTCTAGAATTATATTAACAAATGTTAAAAATAATTACAAGAGAAATTAACTAATTGAATCAAAAAATAAAAGTCTCTTTACAGAGACTTAAGATACTTAATTGGTGTCCTCGGAGCGATTCGAACGCTCGACCGTACGCTTAGAAGGCGTATGCTCTATCCAGCTGAGCTACGAGGACATCAAGTAAATTATAGTATATTTTACTGCTTTTTGCAACCCCTAATTTTTGCTCTCAATTTTTGACTACTTAAAGGCCATAACTTCTTGAAATTCATCAGGAAAATTAAATATTACTTCTTCTATACCATAATTATCACGTAAGGATAGAGCAATGGAATATTTTACTTCTTCTAACATGTCTTCGTCATTTAAATTTGCTAGTAAATGGTTGTCAAACGATAAACTAATACTATTTTCAAGTATTTCATAGTTTGTTAAATTGGTTGATGCAGCAAGATAACTTATTAAATTAGTATGATATATGGGAGTAGATTTTAATTCTTTAATAATTATTTCGGCTTTTTCTTTAGTTTCATTAGATATTTTAGTTACAGGTACGTAGTAATAATAATCATTATATTTACTTAAATAATAAATAGTTGTTTTACTAGTATCTTTTATAGAATCAAAATTGTATATTTTATTAATACCGTAACTTTTATCTAAAAGTTCAGGGAGTTTTTTTAAAGAATTAGGTAAATAAGTAAGTTTTTCTCCTTCTACTAAAATACTTATTTTTTTTATTTCAGGTATTTCCATTAGGGAATAAATAATTGCTTCAAGCATTTTTTCTTCATTATTTTCTGATACATTTAATAATTCTTTACTAAAATTAATAGTTAAAATACCATTTTCTAAAGTAGTATCTAAAACTTTAGTATTTGCGGGTATAATACCTTTAAATCCATCACGAATGTAGTTGGATTTTTCACTATTTATAGTTAATGATTCAATTACCTCTAGAATAAGTTCATTAGTAGTTTTGCTATTTTTTACGATACTTGTTCTTGCAATATATTCAAGACTATCAACTAAAAATATAGGTATTTCATCTTTTTCTATATAAGATAAAGATTCTTCAATTGGAGTAGTTGTTGGAAAAAAATAGATAATAAGTAAAATAAATAGGGCAAGTGTTGCTACCATAATTCTTCTTAATGATGATCTTTTTAACATAATCTCACCTGTTTAATTATATTATAATCAATTAAAAAAAGACCGAAGTCTTTATTAAATTGTTAACTCACCTAATTTTATTAATTCAACTACTGCTCCAGCTCGCCCTTTTACTCCTAATTTTTGGATAGTATTAGAAATATGATTGCGAACAGTTTTTTCACTTATTCCTAAAAATTCTGCTATTTCCGTTGTCGTTTTGTTTAAAACTAATAATTCAAAAACTTCACGTTCTCGATCGGTTAATATTTTTTTATTCATAAAGCACCTTCCTAAACTAAAATAACTTCATAATATTTTATGAAGTATTTTAAATAAGGTACCGGCGGAGTGTTATTCAAATTTTACCGTAATGTATTTTTGCTTGTCATAAAGGCTTTGGATAGACCGAATAATTTTATTGGCTAATTCTTTATTATGGTTGGTTGAGGCTATAACTACACTTATTGTATCACCTTCAATTTTAACAAAGTTATCGTATTTGTACTCATCAGTTATCATTTTTTCTATTCTTTCACATTCACTTTGCGTATTGCTTAAGGCTTGTAATGCATTATAAGCATCATTTTTTTCTTCTATTGTTGCTTTTGCATCTAGTAAAATATTTTGATATTCATTCATTTGTTCTAATACTTCTTCATCATCTTCTACTTGTAATGCTACTATTACATCTGATTCTTTTACTTCGACGACTTCACTTACATCTTTATTGCCCGCCAGGACACTAATTGTTTCATCTCCCATACTAACATAATAAATACCTAATACTAAAATTAATGAAAATAATGTTATAAACCAAAGATTTTGTTTATTTATCATATTCGCCTCCGTTATCTAGTAAATTATATGTATCGATACTTTTTATATGCAATTTAACTTTAAAAAATCATTATTGTATGATAAAATTTATATTAAGGTGAATGTAATGGGAAGGATGACTTTTTTATTAATTGCTGTTCTTTATTATATAGTATCTATAATAATAATTATAGTAATTTTAAATATTATAAATCGTCGAGAAAAGAATAAATTAAAAAAGCAAATAGATGAATTAGAAAAAGAAAAGAATATGATTATATCTGCTAATATGCTATCGGAATTAAATAAAGTTGAAGCATTAGTTAATAATGATGAAATGCGGGTTAAACTAGAAGATTGGAAGAATAGATTTAATAATATTAGAGATGTTGAAATGCCTAAGATAACTGATACAATTAATGAGATAGAAGAATTGTTTGAAGATCGTAATTTTAAAGAATTAAAAGGGCTTTTATTAAAAGCTGATTTTGATTTAAATAATTTAAAAACTAAGGCATCGTTTTTATTAGATGAAATAAAAGATGTAACTTTAAGTGAAGAAAGAAATAGAGATACTATTACTAAACTTAAAGCCCAATATCGGGAAATTATTGCTACATATAAAGATTATGAAGAAGATTTTTTGATTATTAAAGTACCAATTGAATTACAATTTGAAAATGTTGATAAATTATTTCAAACATTTGAGACAGCTATGGAACAAAATGCTTATACAGAAGTAGGTAAAATAGTTAAAGCAATTGCAGATATTATAAATAATTTAAAAGCTGTTGTTGAAGAAACGAGACCTATTATAAATTTAGGAAAAAATTTAATACCTAAAAAAATAGAAGATATTAAAAATATTGTAGATAAAATGACTAGAGAAGGTTATAATTTAGATTATTTAAATATCGATTATAATATTACTGAGGCTAATAAAAAGATTAATGATATATTTCAAAGATTAAATGTTTTAAATATCGAAGATTCTTTATTTGAACTTAGAACTATGCATGATTATTTTGATTCTTTATATAATGATTTTGATAAAGAAAGAATAAGTAAGAAAATATATGAAGATTATAGTAGAAGTATATTAATAAAAGCAACTAAATTAGAAAAAGTAAATAATGAATTATATAAAAAGATTGATGATATAAAGTATAGTTATGATTTAACTGATGATGAAGTAGCAGTTATTGCTGAAATTAAACAAGAAATAATGAATATACGAGCAAGTTATGATAAAATAGTTGATGTTGCTAGAAGTCATATTTTGTCTTATTCAAAATTAGCAAGGGAAATGGAGATAATCAATTCTAAATTAGTTAAGACAGAAGAAAAGTTAAATGGGGCATTAAAGACTTTAGGAAGTTTAAAAGAAGATGAACTTCGGGCAAGAGAACAACTTGAAGAAATTAAAAAGATATTAAATCAAACTAAAGATAAGATTCGTTCATTTAAATTGCCGGCGGTTCCTAAGAATTATTATGTGGAAATGGCTGAGGCGATGGAAGCAATTGATGAGCTTATTAAAGCATTAGATAAAAGACCTATTTCGATTAAGATTTTAAACTTGCGAGTTGATACTGCAAGAGATTTAGTATTAAAAGTTTATAATACGATAAATGAAACAGTTAAAACGGCAAGAATGGCTGAAGTAGCAATTGTTTATGGTAATAGATATCGGGTTACTAATAAAGAAGTTGATTTTAGTTTGACGAAAGCGGAGAATATGTTTATCAAAGGTAATTTTAAAAGTAGTTTAGAAAATGCTATTAATGCCATAAACATTATAGAACCAGGGATATATAAAAGATTATTAGAAGAGTATAAGTAAGAGGTATATATGAAAAGAAAAATTTTGTTATTGGTATTTAGTTTTGTTTTATTTATACCAAGTGTTGATGCTGCAACGACAAGTCCAGATTTTTGTGTTCGTACATCAGAAATTTGGCAATTTGTAGGATATGGGTTATTTGCTTTAAAGATATTAGTTCCTATTATTATAATTATTTTTGGGGTAATTGATTTTGCTAAGGCAACGGTTTCTAATGATGATGGAGCAATAAAAAAAGCTGCTGGAGCTTTATTAAGAAGAGCTGTTGTAGGAGTTTGTATATTTTTTATTCCAACCATTGTTAAAGTAATATTTGATGTAGTTCAAAATGTAACAGGAACTCTTGAGGGAATAGATGCTTGTGAGACATGTTTGTTAACTCCAACAAGTGGGGAATGTGATGGATATATTAAAAAAGCGGATGATTTAAGAAATGAGGCAAGTTAGGCATGATATATTTAGATTATAGTGCTACTACTCCAGTATCTTATGAAGTATTAGATACAATTTCTAAAGTTACTAAAGAATTTATTGGTAATGCTAATTCAATTCATTCATTAGGAAAAAAATCAGCGGATTTACTTGAAAGTGCCACCAAGCAAATCGCTGATATTTTTGGAGTAAATGCTAGTGAAATCGTTTATACTAGTGGAGCCACTGAAGCAAATAATATGGCTTTAATAGGTGTTGCTATGGCACATCATAAAAAGGGAAAACATATCATAGTTTCAAAGTTAGAACATCCTTCGATTTATGCTATTTGTGATTATTTAAAAAGTATAGGATTTATAATTGATTATGTTAATAATGATCAAGAAGGTTTAATTGATTTTGATGATTTAAAAAATAAAGTTCGTGAAGATACTATTTTAGTAAGTATTTGTGCCATTAATAGTGAAACGGGAGTAAGACAACCTTTAAAAATGATTAGACAAATTATAAAAAAGGAAAATATAGCAACAATTTTTCATTCGGATATGACGCAAGCAATTGGTAAAGTACCAGTTAATTTTCATGATGTCGATCTTGCTAGTATGTCGGCGCATAAGATATTTGGACCTAAGGGAATAGGTTTTTTATATAAAAGTAGTATGGTAAAAATAACTCCACTTATTTATGGATCAGGTAAAAGTAATGAATTAAAACCTGGTACGCCACCACTTCCTTTAATTGCCTCTTTATCTAAAGCTGTAAGACTTGCTTGTAAAGATTTAGAAAAAAGAGAAAGATTTATTGGTTTACTTAATAATAAAATAGTAAGTTTTATAGAAAAATATCCAAATATTAAAATAAATAAAACAAAATATTCAATTCCTCATATTTTAAATATAAGTGTTATGAATGTTATGCCGGAGACATTAATTCATGCTTTAGAGAAATATGAAATATATGTAAGTACCAATACGGCTTGTGCTAGTGGAGAAGCATCAGTTAGTGTGGCAGCGATTTATAATGATACGAAAAGAAGTAAACATACTATAAGAATAAGTTTATCTTATATAACAACAACAGAAGAAGTAAATAAATTTTTAAGTGTATTTAAAGAGGTTTATGAAAATTTAAGTACTGTTAGATAAGGGGGATATATGAAGCAAATAATAATTATTAAATATGGTGAACTTTCAACTAAAAAAGATAATATTAATTATTTTTTAAGTATCTTAAAAAATAATATAAGTAATAATATAAATGATATAGAACATGTAATTACTTATGATTTTGGAAGAATGTTTATTCAAGTAAGAGAAGAAGATATTAAAAAAGTAACCGAAAGATTAAAATTTATATTTGGTATTCATGAAATAATTGTTGGTTTTATAAGTAATGATAAAGAACTTGCAAATATAAAAGAAAATATTATAAAATTAATTAAAGATAAAGAATTTAAAACATTTAAAGTAGTTACTAAAAGAAGCGATAAGAGTTATCCAATGGATAGTATGGAGATTAGTAAGAATATTGGGGGATATATTTTAAAAAATATAAATAATATTAGTGTTGATGTCCATAATCCAGAACTTTTAGTAAATATTGAAATTAGAAAAAATGAAATACTTTATTATTTTAATGGTATCTTAGGTCTTGGAGGTTATCCGGTTGGTACCCTTGGTAAGGGTTTACTCATGTTAAGTGGAGGAATAGATTCTCCAGTTGCAGGATACTTAGCTATAAAAAGAGGAGTAAAATTAGAAGCAATTTATTTTGAAAGTCCACCACATACTAGTGAATTTGCTAAAGATAAAGTAATTAAGTTATCTAGAATACTGGCTAAATATAATACAACTATTAAGTTACATGTAATTAATTTTACGCATATTCAAGAAGAAATACTTAAAAATATTCCTCATGATTATTTAATTACCATAATGCGCAGAATGATGTATCGGATTAGTGCAATTATAGCTCATAATAATAAATGTAATATATTAGTTAATGGAGAATCTATTGGTCAAGTTGCTAGTCAAACATTAACAAGCATGCGAGTTATTAATGAAGTAGTTAAAATGCCAGTGATAAGACCTGTTGCTTGTTTTGATAAATTAGAAATAATAGATTTAGCTAAAAGAGTTGGTACATATGAAATAAGTACTTTACCATATGAAGATTGTTGTACAATATTTGTACCAAGTCATCCCGTAATAAATCCAAGTATTATAAAAGCAAATGAATATGAAAAATTAATACCTTATAAAGAATTAATTCATGAAGCAATAAGAGGACATGAAGTATTATATATAGGTATAGAAGAAGAAAAAAAATTTGATGATATATTATAAAAAGCGTTATAAATTTTTATAACGCTTTTTTATCTTCCTTAATAGAAATTAATTCTCTAGGAGTACAATTTAAATATTTACAAAATTCTTCAATATATTTAAAAGATATAGATGTAGTATAACCATTAATAATTCTATTTAAGTTTCTTGAAGTCATATTCATATTTTTACATAACCAATACTTTGTTTTATTGTTCTTTTTTAGTAATTCTTCGATATTAATATTAACCAAATTAACCAAGACTCTTTTCATATAAATTTTACAAGAGATAGATATTTTAAATAAGATATTTATATTACCTGCATTTTTAAATAAGATACTTGTATTACTCTTATGTTTGTTATATAATTATTTTAATGATAGGAGGAGCATGAAAAAGAAAGTAATATTTTTTATAGTAGTATTGTCTATTAGTTTATTTTTTTTTGTTAATAGTAATGATGATAAAGTAATACTTGAAAGTAATAAAAGTAAAAAAATAGTTAATACAAGTGCTTTAACTATGATGTATGAAACATCTGCTGGTAGTGGAGAGTATCAAGTATCAAGAGATACATCATGGCCACAGGAAGGATATATATTTAATGAACAGTTATCTGGTTGTGAAAATGGAGGAACATTATCTTGGAATAGTGATGCTAAAAGGGTGTTATTACAAACTAATACAAGTGATAAATGACATTCTAAGATTTGTCAAGAGTAAATTTTTATGGTATTATATACATGCCAAAAAGACACAAAATTTAACTTTTTTTTAAAAAATTAACATTTGTGTTTTATTTGGTATATAATAT
>CALVRG010000026.1 GCA_944358505.1 uncultured Bacilli bacterium
AGAGAGGTACATCTATGAAATATAAACACAAATTATCCAAATTTTATAATATTGAATTTATTAGAGGAGTCAGTAGTATTTAGACTTTTAACTAGATACTGTTGTCTCCTCTTTTTTAGTAAAAGGAATTGAAGATTTATGAATAATGAAAAGAAAATTGCTGGTATTTATATTAGAGTTAGTACTGAAGATCAAGCACGAGAAGGATTTAGTTTACCAGAACAAGAAAAACGATTAAGGGCTATGTGTGAGTATAAAGGTTATGAGATATATGATGTTTATGAAGAAAGAGGAATAAGTGCTAAAACAGGTAATTATAGACCAGAGTTTGAAAGATTATTACAAGACATTAAAGATAGGAAATGTAATACTATTGTTGTTTTAAAACTAGATAGACTAACTCGTAGTGTATTTGATTGGGAAAAGATTATTAGATTTCTAGAAGAAAATGATGCATATCTAGATTGTGCTAATGATGATATTAATACTACTAATGCTAATGGAAAAATGATATCAAGAATACTTACATCAGTTTCACAAAATGAAATAGAAAGAACAAGTGAAAGGACTAAAATCGGATTAGCTGGAGCCATTAAAGAAGGACATATTCCGCATAAAGCACCATTTGGCTATAAAAGAATTGATAAAATACTTATTCCAGATGAATCTACTAAAGATGATATTATTAGAATATTTAATTTATATCATGAAGGTAATTCATATCAAACAATAAGTAATATTTATAATAAAGAAAAAGTGATGGGTAAAACTAATTGGAAAGACTCTACTGTATTAAAAATACTTTCAAATGAAATATATAAAGGAGATTTTGTTCATGGTAAAAGAACAAATAATGCAACTTATTATGAAAATGTAGTTGAACCATTAATTAGTAAAGAGTTATGGGAAGAATGCCAAGTGCAGAAAAAAAGAAATTCAAGAAATTATAAACGAGATAAAGATTATTTGTTTTTACAAAAACTTAAATGTCCTAAATGTCAGAGAATATTAGGTGGTAATGCAACTAGAAAGAAAAATGGAAATGTTTATTATTACTATCAATGTCATGATTGTAAAATCACAATTAGAGAAAAAGATATAGAAAAAGAATTTAATAATTTTATTGAAGATATACAAGAATATGATGCTGTAGTAAATCAAACACTGCTTCCAATGATACAAACTAAACTTGATAATCCAAAAGAAAAATTAATAAAAGAATTAAAAGAACAACAACAAAAACAAGAAAGAATCAGAAAAGCATATATTAATGGATCATTTACAATAAAAGAATATGATGAAGAAAAAGAAATTGTAGATAAAACAATTACTAGCATTGAAACTAAAATTAGAAATTGTGAAGTATGTAATGAGTTAAAATTTACACCAGAAGATATATTAATAAAAAGAGATATTGATTATATAAATCAAATAGTTTATCCAAAAGAGTATGAAGAAAATACTTATATGTGGGAAGATTATTCAAGAAAAGAAAAAGCTGATTTAATAATGAGATATGTAGATAATGTAGAACTAGAATATTATGCAGATAATAAAGTTAGAATTGGTGAAGTTAATTTTAGAGAAAGTATTTGTAAACCTTGTAATGATTTATATGATGCAGGTTATTTAGATAAAAAAGATTATGCAATACTTGGTTGTGTTGGAACTAAACTAAGATTTAGTGAATACCTACCAATCGAAAAAGTTTCTGAAATAGTATTTACTTTAAGACAATATTATAATGTTGGTTATTTTGAAGCAACTTATTATTATGATAATAAAGTAATGTTCTTTAATGATTATCAAAATAGAAACATTTTAAGAATATTTCCAATAGAAGATTATAAGAAGATGGATAAAATAGATAGAATACAATTAGGAGTTATTTATATTGGTAATGATGAAAAATGTTTATTAGATAATGAAGAAGAAGTTTTCACAACAATTCCAGAAAGAACTAATTGTAGGGTTTATGAATTAGATGAGGAAACTAAAAATAAAAAATTAGAATCAATTGAAAAAGCAAAACAATTGAGAGAAGAAATATTAAATAGAGATGATAAAGTTAGTCAAGAACAACGATAGTTGCTTGTGCAATTCTTGATTAACTAAATAAAATTAATAATGGAATAATATCAAAACAAAATCACTTTTTCGTTTTGATGTTATCTATCATATAAAAAGTTTTTGTTTACTTTTTCTAAAAAAGTAATAACAAACGGACACGTTTTGTTGAAACTTGTTTCAATGAAAGTGGGAAAAGTTTGTTTAAATAAATTATGAAAATAATCATTAGTTATTTGAATAATTTACAAGGATAAAATAAAAAGCAGTGCTTTCTATTTTATCAATACTTTATGTAGTTTTAATGTCTAAAGCATTATTACGAAATAAAGTATATGGTTCCTAAGGTGACTAAACCTTAGCCCCATATTTTGATAGATACAAAGTAGATGTCAAAATATATAGGGGGTTAGAAATTTTGACATAGCAAAATAACCCTACTATATACAAATAGTAGGTTCTAAAAAGGAGGTGCAAATTAATGGTAGAATTATCTTATTCACTACATTTAGGTAATGACAAAAACAAATCTAAAAAAGCAAGAAAAACAGCAAAATCAAATCAATCAGGAACTACTTCACTTAATAATAATTCAATACAAAATCTTCAACAGTTATCAAAAGTAGATAAGCATAATTTAAGAAAATATGATGATGAACAAGAACTAATTAAAACTATAAAAGGAACATCATCTGTTGTAGAAGATACTAAAAATTTATATTTAGATTTGTTCGAAGAATCAAGAATTAAATATAATGAAAAGCAAACTAGAAATGATAGAAAGATAGACAATTATTTTAATCATATTTCAAATGATAATAAAAGAGATCTTGCATGTGAAATAATTATTGAACTTGGAGATATGGATTTTTGGTCTGATAAAGATGATAAATTTAAACATAAGATGGTTGATGTTTTTAAAGAACAAGCACAAGATTTAGAAAATATTGTTCCTAATTTTAAGATATCTAATGCTACAATACATTTTGATGAATCATCACCACACTTACATATTGTTGGTGTCCCATTTAAGGATGGAATGAAAAATGGTATGGAAAAACAAGTTGGTAAATCAGATGTGTTTACTAAAATTAGTTTAGTAAATATCCAAGATAAAATGAGAGAATATTGTATTAGTTCATTTAATAGAATATATAATCTTAATTACTCTCTTAAAGATAAAGAAGAAGGTAGAAACATTGATATTAATGTTGCTAATATGAAAGATTATAATAAATTTAGAAAAGAACAAGAAAAACATAAAAAGCAATTAAAAGAATTGAATGATAAAGCCGATAAACTACAAGATAAATCAAATGAGATAAATAATATTATAAATAATTTAAAGCCAACAATGATGAATAAAAATAATTATACTATTTCTAATATCGATATAGATAAAATAAAAAAATATATAGAACAAACTAATGATACTACATCTAATTTAAAAGATTCTAATGATATAAATGTAATATTAGATAAGTATGAAGAAGAT
>CALVRG010000027.1 GCA_944358505.1 uncultured Bacilli bacterium
GGAAATAAATAAATTTTTAGAAGATTATTATGATAGATATACAGGAATTTATTTAACAAGTAAAAAAATGTTAAAAAACATAGTAAAATTAAAGTAGGGCAGTGATTTTAAATGAAAAAAAGATTAGTAATTTTAGGAAGCTTATTCGTATTATTAACTATTTGTGTTACAATTGGAGTAACTGATAATTTTGAAAACAACATTTATAATTTTCTTTCTAATAATCAAATAGAATTTTTAACCAATATTTTTAATATCATTACATCATTTGCCTCAACTGAAGGTATAATAATTATTACTTTAATATTAGTATTTTTGCTCAATACAAACCATAAAAGAATATTTTTAATAATTAATACTTTATCAAGTGCCTTAATTATTTTAATAAGTAAAAATATCTTTTTGAGAGGAAGACCTCCAATTGGACAAGAAATACTATCAAGTTATAGTTTTCCAAGTGGACATAGTTTAATAGCGACAACTTACTATGGATTTTTAATTTATTTACTTAGAAAAAGCAATTGTAAAGAAGAAAATAAGACAATAGGAACAATTGTTTTAACAAGTTTAATTATTTTAATTTGTATTAGTAGATTAATACTAAATGTTCACTATTTAACTGATGTATTAGCAGGAATAGTTTTAGGACTTATACTTCTTTATATTTTAATATATTTCTATGATAGTACATATAAGAAAAAAGAAAGAGAAAAACCATTAATTAGGACTTTATCATATGGATTTAATGGAATATTTTATACTTTAAAACATGAAAGAAATATGGTTATACACTTTCTTGTAATGATACTAGTTATTATTGCAGGCATATTTTATAATATTACTTTTATTGAATGGTGCATTTGTATAATTTTATTTGCAATTGTTCTATCACTTGAACTTGTGAATACAGCCTTAGAAAATGTTGTTGATTTAGTTACAGAAGAGAAAAAAAGTAAAGCTAAAATTGCCAAAGATGCCGCTGCTGGAGCAGTTTTAATAGCAGTTTTGTTTTCTATTATTATAGGAATAGCCATATTTTTACCAAGACTTTTAAACTTGTAATATATATAGTATAATATTTAGAAGTGAGGCGGTGTTTATGAAACTGGGAATTATGTGTAGTAGTAGAGAAAATGCTAACATAGATTTAAAACGAAATAATTCGAAAATAGCAAATACTATATCAAAAAGAGATTATATATATGTTATGGGTGCAAATTCATTTGGTTCAATGGGAGAGATTAAAGAAATAATAAGAGAAAACAAAAAGAAATTATTAATCGTTGGAAATCAAATTGAATTAGAAATGAATATGGCAGATATTAAAGTACCGGTACGATCAACATTTGAAAGAACAGCGAAAATTTATGAAAATAGTGATGTAATATTATTTTTAAATGGTGGCGTTGGGACTGTTTCTGAATTTTATGCATTTTTAGAAAATAAGTTAGAGACACAAGATAATAAAACATTAATAATTTATAATGGAAATGGTAACTTTAATTATCTTTTAGAAGATTTAGAAAAAAGAAAAGAAGAAGGACTTCTTGATAATAATTATAATTTATATTTTGATATAGCAAACAATTTAGAAGAATTAGTAGCTAGTTTAGAAAAAGCCGAAAATAAATTAATGCAAAAAGGAGAAAAAGAGTATAATGGAAAAGATTACAATGGAAAAATTAGTTAATTACTGTAAACAATATGGATTTATTTTTCAAGGTAGTGAAATATATGGTGGGCTTGCTAATACATGGGACTATGGTCCGTTAGGTATTGAATTAAAAGAAAATATCCGTAAAGCATGGTGGAAAAAATTCATTCAAGAAAGTCCATATAACTATGGTATTCAATCTGCTATCTTAATGAACCCTAAAACATGGGAAGTATCGGGACATGTTAAAATGGCTACAGATCCACTTATGGATTGCAAGGATTGTAAAGAAAGATTCCGTGCTGATAAAATAGTTAATCAATACTTAAAAAAACAAAATAGTAGTGAGCATGCCGATGGTTGGAGCCATGAAAAACTAGAAGAGTTTATTAAAGAACAACATATTAAATGTCCAAATTGTGGTAAAGAAAATTTTACTGGGATTCGTGATTTTAATATTATGTTTAAGACATTTCAAGGTGTAACAGAAGACAAGAAAAGTACAATTTATTTAAGACCAGAAACAGCTCAAGGTATGTTTGTTAATTTTTTGAATGTTCAAAGAAGTATGAGAGCAAAATTACCTTTTGGTATAGGTCAAACAGGAAAAAGCTTTCGTAATGAAATTACTCCAGGTAACTTTATATTCCGTACACGTGAATTTGAACAAATGGAGCTTGAATTTTTTTGCAAGCCTGGTGAAGATGATGAATGGTTTGACTATTGGAAAAATTATTGTATGAATTTTTTACTTTCTCTAGGAATGAATAAAGAACATTTACATTTTTATGATCAAAAGAAAGAAGAACTTGCTCATTATAGTAAGGCAACTACTGATATAGAATACTTATATCCTTTTGGATTTGATGAATTATGGGGAGTTGCAAATAGAACAAATCATGATTTAAAAAATCATATGCAAGGAAGCGGAGAAGATTTTGAGTGCGTTGATATAGAAACAAATGAGAAGTTTATTCCATATTGTATTGAGCCAGCTCTAGGATTAGATCGTGCTATTTTAGCATTCTTATGTGAAGCTTATGATGAGGAGAATTTGGAAAATGGTGAAAAACGAGAAATTATGAGATTTCATCCAGCCATTGCTCCATACAAAGTATCAGTTTTGCCTCTAGTAAAGAAAAAACATAGTGAAAAAGCAAATGAAATATATCGTTTATTATCTAAAGAATTTATGGTTAGTTATGATGAAGCAGGATCTATTGGTAAAAGGTATAGAAGATGTGATGCTATAGGAACACCATTTTGCCTAACTGTTGATGATAATACAATTGAAAGTAATACTATTACTTTAAGAGATAGAGATACAATGAATCAAATAACATTGAAATTAGATGAAGTTATTCCATATATAAAAGAAAAAATAAAATTTTAATCATATTTGTTAGAATTTAATAATAATAGTAAAAATACATGTATATAATACTTTTATAAAAAAAACTATTTGAACAAAAAGAAAAAACTAATCCTATCAGAAAAGAAATCATTTAATTTGATTTCTTTTTTTATTTTTTGCGTAAAATATTATCAATTTTCTATAAATATTTAAATTATTGCTTTGTTAAATTCTCATAATATTAATAATTTTTTCTAAAAATATCCTACATCGTTCGACAAAATAATAAATAATATTCTGATAAATTAGTAATGGTGATAATAATGACAAAAAGTTTCTTTATAACAATGATAGTAGCAATTGTTCTAGGATCAGTACTTGGTAATTTTTTATTTGAACAATATAAATTAGAATCTGAAACTGTAATTAAAGAAATAAATAGTCTCTATTTCTTAACGGAAGGAAGCTATAGTACTAAAGAACAAGCATCAAAAGCCACTAAAGATATAAATACTAGTTTAATTGTAAAAGAGGATGCTAATTATATTGTTTATCTTGCCATAACTGAAAACAATACAAATTTAGAAAAACTTGAGAATCTATATGAACAATTAGGAATTAATACAACAATAAAAAAAATGAGTATTGAAAACAAAGAATTTTTAGCAACTTTAGAACAAATGGACTTGCTCCTAGAAAAAACTTCAAATGCAGATGAAATACTTTCGATTGTTGAAGTTGTTTTAGCAAATTATCAAGAATTTGTTTTAGAGTAGAAATTAACTTTTAGTATAAAATATAACTAGGGGGCTAAAAATGAAAATAAAAGAAATACCAATTAATGAAAGGCCAAGGGAAAAATTAATAAAAAAGGGCGTTAACAGTCTTTCTACTAGTGAACTATTAGCAATTATACTTCAAGGCGGCGTAAAAAATGTAAATGCTAATGAACTGGCTTTTGAACTTTTGAAAGAAGTAAAAGATATAAAAAACTTTATTAGTGTTTCTTATTTAGAGTTAATGAAAATAAAAGGAATAGGACCAGTTAAAGCAACTAAATTATTAGCAACAGTAGAATTAGGCAAGAGAATATTTTTAGAAGAAGAAAAAGAAAAAGTAAATTTATCTAAACCAAAAGAAATATATAATTATTGTCGTTTCTTTTTCTTTGGATTAAAACAAGAATGTTTCTTTTGTCTTTATTTGAATAGTAAAAAGCAACTTTTAAGTAATAAAATGTTATTTAAAGGAACAATGACAAAAAGCAGTGTCCATCCAAGAGAAATATTTAAAGAAGCATATAAAGTGAGTGCAAGTTATATTATTTGTATTCATAATCATCCTTCAGGGATGCTTAAACCTAGTGAGAAAGATATAGAGTTTACTAATTACTTAGTAAATTTAGGGGTAATTCACGGGGTATTAATATATGATCATTTAATTGTAAGTGAAAGAAATTATTATAGTTTTTTAGAAAATAATTTATTAGGATAATTGCAAAAAATTAAAGATATGGGTATACTAAATGAGAAAGGAATAGTTGTTATGTATAAAAAAAACAAAAAGACAAAAAAAATTATTATTACACTTATTATTATTGTTTGTTCTTTTTTCATTTTATTTTATTCATTAACTTCTAATAGAAAATTAACAGCAATAGAGTCATTTTTTAAAGATACTTCAATGATAATAATGAAAGTAGTTATGTTGCCATTTACATCACTAAATACTGAAAAAGATAGTGATTTAACTGAAAGTTACATAATACAAAAAAATTTAAATGTTCATTTAGAAGAGGAAATAGAACAATTACGAGATACCCTAGATTTAAATCAAACACTAACAGGATACGATATAGTTAATGCCACAGTTATAACAAGAAATAGAAGTTATTGGTATCAAACATTAACTATAGATAAAGGAAAAAAAGACGGATTAAAGAAAAATATGGTTGCTATTACTAAAAATGGTTTAGTGGGTAAACTTCAAAAAGTAACAAATAATTCTAGTGAAATAAAATTAATAACTGCAAACGATGTAAATAACAAAGTGTCAGTTTCTATTGCTACAACAACAGGAGAAACAACAGCAATTCTTAGTGGTTATGATAAAGATAATAATTTAGTATTAATAAGTGGAGTTGATAGTAGAGTAAATATATCAAAAGGAGATGTTGTTACAACAAGTGGCTTAGGAGGAATGTTTCCAAGAGGAATTTATATTGGAGAAGTTGAGACTATTACTAATGATAAATATGGCTTAAGTAAAACTTTAGGAGTGAAAACAACTCAAGATTTCAATAATATTCATTATGTTACAGTTTTAAAGGAGGAAAAAAAGTGACTTTTCAAATTATAATAGCTATTTTTTCTTTTTTTCTAGATGGAATATTAAGTAATTATTTATCATATATGATTGGTGATCTATCCTTATTTACTCCTTATTTTACTCTTATTAGTATTATTATAATATATCCATTCTTCGCTAAAGAAAGCAAGAATTACTATAAGTTTGTAGGAATAGTTGGCTTCCTTTATGATCTTTTTTATACTAATTTATTATTTACACATACTATTTTCTTTTTATTAATAGCATTTATTATTAAATTAATATTTAAAAAAATGGAATTTAATGCCTTAACAAATATATTTTTAATTACAATAATTATAATCATTTATCATTCAATTTTTGCTATATCATTATTTATCTTTAATGTTGTTCCAGTCACTATAAAAGGCACTATATATTTAATTAGTCATAGTTTAATTTTAAATATCATCTATGGAGAAACTCTGTACTTAATATGTAAATATTTACCACACAAAAGGCATCTTAATTGATGTCTTTTTCTATAGTAAGATACATATAATTTAGTGGTGATATAAATGGTAGAATCAAAATTTTATAATAGCAAACAAAATAATAACAGTACTAATAATATAAAAAAATACATAAAAAAATTTGTAACTAAAGTTTTAATAACTATAATAATTACACTAATACTTTTAATAACGTTTAAAACAAATGAAGAATTTAAAGAACAATTTAACAAATATATATATAACACGTCTTTACCATTTACAAATTTTAAAGAAATTTATGATACATATTTTTTGGGAACAAAAGATAAAAAAGACACAAAAGAAGTTTTTGATGAAACATTAACTTATAGTAATGCAAGTATATATGAAGATGGAGTTAAATTAAGCGTAACTAAAAATTATTTGGTTAAATCGATAGATAGTGGAATTGTTGTTTTTATTGGTGAAAAAGATAAATATGGTAAAACAGTGATAGTACAACAAATGAATGGAATAGATGTGTTTTATGGAAACATTAATAGCAATGTAAATATGTATGATTATGTAGAAAAAGGAAGTTTAATAGGTGAAGTAATTGATACAAATCTATATTTAGCTTTTCAAAAAGAAGGTAAATTTGTTGACTATAAAGAATATCTTAAATAATATTTATATTCATCCAAGTTGTTATTTGCTAATCCTGCTATCTATATTTTCTGCTTATTTTCAAGTTGTTATAATTATTAGTGTTCTACTATTGATTCATGAATGTGGTCATTTTTTTACTGCGTATTTTTTAAATTGGCAAACAGAAAGAATATCATTTTATCCCTTTGGTGGTATATCTAAATTTTCACATGAAATAAATTGTCCAATAAAAGAAGAACTACTTGTTTTATTAATGGGACCAATCACCCAATATTTATTTTATCTTTTTATAATAAACAACACTTACTTATATAATTATCAAGATTTATTAAAGACAATAAATTATAGTATCTTAATATTCAATCTTTTACCAATATATCCTTTAGATGGTGGAAGAATAGTACAAGCTTTTATTTGTTATCTAACTTCATATGCCTTAAGTTTTAAAATAACATATTTAATATCATACATATTTATTTTTGTAGTAATAATAATGTTTATATACAATCCTACTATAAACATATTATTAATTATAGTATTACTATTTATCAAATTATCAAAAGAAAAAAGAAATATAAAGTACTATTTGCAGAAGTTTATTTTAGAAAGATATTTACACAAATATAATTTTAAAAAAAGTAAGATAGTTACAAGTACTAAGAATTTTAAAAGAGATTATCATCACTTAATTAAATTAAAAGATAAATATTATTCAGAAGAGGAATATTTAAAAAATAAATATAAGAATAACAATTAAATTATTTTAGATTATTGATAAATATTTCAATCAATAGTATTTTATTTTCATAAAAAATATCAAGAAATAAAATTACCCATAAACAAAAAATGAGTATATGGTACATTATCAAAAGCTATTGCTACAATTTTTATAAGTGACAATGAAAATGATGATAATACAATAATATTAATTGAAAAAAAGTTTCAAGGAAAATTTTATTTAACTGCACATTAAAAGAAAATAAGAATTAAAAACTTATTTTTTATTATATTTAAATTATTTATAAAAACAAAAAAAGTTCTTGAAAAACAAGAACTAAAATATCATTAATGGTGGAGAATAGGGGGATCGAACCCCTGACCTTCACGGTGCAAACGTGACGCTCTCCCAGCTGAGCTAATTCCCCAATCAGTTGAACAAATTGATTATATCATAGCAATTATTTTATTGTCAATATTTATTTTATAAAAAAAATATGATAAGCTTATATGAAAGAGAGGAGATATTCTTTTTTAGAATATATAGAAAAATATGAAAGTTTTATTATATACAGAAGGACTAAAAACAATAGGTGTAAGTGGGCTTGGCAAGGCTATTAAACATCAAATGAAAGCATTGGAACTAGAAAAAGTACCTTATACTACAAATATAGATGATACTTATGATATCGCACATATTAATACATACTTTATTAAATCATATTTTCTTGCTAAAAAGCTAAAGAAAAAAGGAGTTAAAATTATTTACCATGCCCATTCAACTGAAGAAGATTATCGTGATGGATTTATATTTGGACACTTAACTAGTAAAATATTTAAGTTATGGATTATCAAATGTTATAAATTAGGAGATATAATAGTTACACCAACTGAATATTCAAAAAAAATTTTAGAATCATATAAGGGACTAGAAAACAAAAAAATAGTTGCAATTTCTAACGGGCTAGAATTAGATTTTTTTAAGCCAAATAAATCTTATAGAAAATCATTTAGAGAAAGATATAATTATAAAAGCACTGATAAAGTAATTGTAGGAATTGGTATTTATAGTAGAAGAAAAGGAATTGTTGATTTTGTAGAACTTGCAAAAAGGTTACCAGAATATAGATTTATTTGGTTTGGATCAAGTCCAGTTTCAGCTGCAACAAAAGATGTAAAAAAAGCTTTAAAAATTGCTAAAGAATTACCTAATATAAAATTTCCAGGTCATGTGCCAAGTGAAACAATAAGAGAAGCATTAGGAGGGTGTGATTTATACTTATTTCCAACTTATGAAGAAACAGAAGGAATACCAATAATAGAAGCATGTGCAATGGAAACAAATACTATTATAAGGGATATACCAATATTTAATTATTTAACGGATAGTATTAATGTATATAAGGCTAAAGATATAGATGAATTTGAAGAAAAAATTAAAAAGATTTTAAATGGAAAATTAAAAAGTGTAAGTAAAGGTGCAAGAAAAATATCAGAAAACTGTGACATAAAAAAAGTAGGTAAACAGTTAAAAAATGTATATTTAGAAGTATTGAAAAAAGAAGATTAATACTTCTTTTTAAATGTTATATTCTCTTTCTTTTTCATTGCTAATATTTAGAATAATGCCAACTAAGATTAAGTAGGATAATAAACTACTACCACCATAACTAATAAAAGGAAGAGTAATACCAGTAATAGGTAAAAGTCCAACAGTCATTCCTATATTTTGAACTTGTTGAAACATGAGCATACCGATAATACCAGCCAAAACAAATTTATCTCTTGAAGCTATTTTTTTAGTAGCCATATTAATTAATCTTATATCAAACCAAATAATTGTGCAAATTAAAATAATAGCACCTAATAATCCAAAATTTGATGCAAAAACAGCAAAAATAAAATCAGTACCAGATTCTGGAAAATAAATAGGAGTGTTATTAAAACCATGGCCAAATACACCAGCAGAGCCTATAGCTGCTAATGCATTTTCAAGTTGTAAACCACTACCATTTTGCCAATCTAAAATTCTATCAAATCTATAATATAAATCAGTACCAAAAATATTTACAAATAAATCCTCAGCAAAGAAATAGCAACCCAAAACTAAACTTAATACAATAAACAATATTATTGCTAAAATAAGAAACCATCTTAATCTAATTCCAGATGTAAACATCATACAAAAATAAATTATAAAATAAATCATAACAGAACCTGTATCTGGCTCAAGAAAAGTTAAAACACTGGGTATTAAAACAACAGCTAACGTTTTTATAATAAATATTGCTTCTTCTCTTGTACTAGGATGATCTGTATTATCTCTAAAATTTGAAATCATTACTCCTAAAATTAACATAATAAAGATTTTCATAAATTCACTTGGTTGAAAACTACCTATATAGGGAATAACAAACCAGCATTTGCTATTATTTATTTCCGGAGCAAATAATAATAAAGATAACAACAATATATTTCCTATAATATAAAGAAACCAAGCATTACGATACAAATAATCATTTTTTAATTTAAATAAAACAATAATTAAACCTATACCAATTATATACCATATTATTTGCTTTAAAACTAAATTACCATTATCAGGTGATAAATAAGTCATCGCACTATATATACTAGTAATACTTATAATAAAAAATATAATAATTGGGATAATGATTGATATATCTAATTTTCTTCCTTTATGCATTAATTTCACCTCAAATCATTACTATTATATCAAAAAACAGTAAAATTTATTAAAAAAAAACATAAAATGTGGTAGGAGGGAAAACAATGAAACAATTGCCACCAATATTTAAAGTTAGTAATAATATTAAAGATACAAATCAAAAATATTATCATCAAAAAGTAAGTAATAGAATATCTTATGAACCAAATAAAATCAGTCAAACAGAAATAATGGAAGAATTAACTATAGAAGAAAAAATAAATAAAATATTCAAAACAAAAGGTTATGTCTTTAATATACCAGTTACTATTACTTTTGCTGGAAAAAGTAAAGATACATATTTAGCCCTAAAGAAAAATAATTCAATTATTACTTTAGATAATGAAGTTATTCCTATTTCGACTATTACATCATTAGAAATAAAAAGTCCATCGAATTAAAAGATGGACTTTTTATCATTAAATACCACTTATAAATACATCAGGCAAACATTTAATGGCGGAAACACAATCTAGATTAATTGTAAAGAAAGTACTAGTCAAAACATAAGGTTCATTACTAGAAGTGTCAGGATTTTGTGCTAACACTCTACAAGTACAACAATTACCTTCTAAATTCTCTAATCTAAAAATAGAGGAAGTACCACTAACTGTTCCAATAGTATAAGGAAACTCCCAAAGATTACCAGTAGAGCAATTATAGAAGTTAATAGGTCTTGTATTATAGCATACAAGACTAGGTGTAGGACCTAGATATGGTTTATCACAACCATTAACTTCACAATCATCATCTTTAACATTTTGTAAACAAAGTATTGTCTCTAAGATATTTGATAAGCAATTTTTCTCATCACACATAATTATCCTCCTTTTTATAAATTATTAATAATAATATCGTCTAAACAACTAATAGCACAGATACAATCTAAATTAATAGTTATAAATTCATTAGTAGCAATAAAAGCTCTATTAACATCGCTACTATCTGGATTTTCTCTTAAAATACGACATTTAACACAACATTTATCAACGTTTTCAACTCTAAAAGTAGAAGATGTAAAACTATTACCATCTATACTATAACTAGTAGTAAATAAGCTACCATTTCTTGTATAAAAAGTAACTGGTCTTGTATTAAAACAAATAATATTAGGACTACTTCCTAAATAAGGCCTAGTACAAGATTCATCAAAACAATCACTACCATTAGCATTTTTTTGTAAAATATCTATAACTTTTAGTAGTTTACCCAAACAACAGCACTCATTATTATTCATAAAAAAACACCACCTCTTATCTATTATCTAATATAGATTATGATTTCACTTAATTTTAGTGTAGTCTATAACCTATAACTTCTATAATAGTCTATGATAATAAATTTCTATAATTTCCACTTTTAATTTTTTTTAAAGTATCGTATAATTAATATGGGTGTTATATATGGAATATTTAATTATACTAATAGTAATACTAATTATCCTGCTAGCTGTTCTAAAAGCAAACAAAAAAGATGCATCGATTGATTTAAATAGGCTAGTAGAATATTTAGGTGGGAAAGATAATATCATAAAAACTGAAATAAAGTTATCTAGATTTATTGTTACTTTAAAAGATATCACTAAAGCTGATAAGGTTGCAATTCAAAAGTTAGGTGCCAAAGGAATAGTAGAAATAAATAATCAATTAAAAATTATTTTAGGGCCTGAGTCAAAACAATTAAAAAAATATATTGATGAACTAAAATAGAGAAATAACTCTATTTTTTATTTTTATCTATAATTCGACAAATTTCTACAAATCAGTAACATATACTTATTTTAGAAAGAAGGAGAAATATGTCGTATATTGAAATTATTATTAAAAATGTTATATTTTTGTTATGCCCATTATCATTATATTTATTATATACAATCTATAAGAAAAATTTATCTTTAGATGAAAAAGATTTAGGATTTGAAGTAGCGGTTATAAGTTCTTTATATTTTATTTTAAGATTTAGTACAAAAAGTTATCAAAATTATCCTATACTTTTATTTGATATTCCATTATTGCTATGCTATTACAAAAAAAGAACGGCACTTGCAATATTTATATCTTTAATATTAATAACTTATCAAACTATAATTTTAGATATTAATCCATTTTTTTTAGCACTAGAATATAGTTGCTATTTAATAATATATTCTATTTTTTCTAAAAAAAGATTAAAGCCAATTAATGTAGTTAATAATTTTATTATTATAAAAAGCTTTACATTATCCTTATCAGTATTTCTATTTATTAATCCAACAGAAGCATTTTCTAATAATATAGTATATATATTTACAATTATAATAACTATTTATTTTGTAACTAACATAATCATCTCTATTTTTGTTAAAGGCGAAAAGATAATTGAATTAAGATGTGATTTAGAAAAAATAGAAAAAGAAAAAGAACTTAGAAGTTCATTATTTAAAGTAACACACGAAATAAAAAATCCAATAGCAGTTTGTAAAGGATATCTTGATATGTTAGATATTAATGATAATAAGAAGGTCAGAAAATATATTCCTATTGTAAAAAATGAGATTACAAGAACACTAATTCTTATGAATGATTTTTTAGATTATACAAAAATTAAGATAGAAAAAGAAGAGATGGATATTATCATGCTATTAGAAGATTTAGAATGTTATTTAAAAGATTTATTTAGGAAAAACAAAATAAAAATAGAGTTTAATATACCAGATGAAGATGTTTATATAAATGCTGATTATAATAGATTGAAACAAGTATTTATTAATATTTTAAAAAATGCTATTGAAGCAAAAGATGAAAAAAAAGCTGAAAATAAAATAACTATAAGCTTAGAACATAATAGTGAAGAAATAAAAATAATTGTAGAGGACAACGGAATTGGAATGGATGAAAATACACTAAATAAAGTTAGTGAAATGTTTTTTACAACAAAAGAAAAAGGTAGTGGTCTAGGAATAAGTCTATCCAAAGAAATTATAGAACAACAAGGTGGAGAATTATTGTATAATTCAGTAAAGAGCAAAGGAACTAAAGTAACATTAACTTTACCAAAAACTACAAATATGTCATAATTTTATTAAAGTGAAGTGATAAGATAATATGAAATGGGACATTGAAAAAATAAAAAAAGAAGTAAAAGAAAATTTATCAGAATATAGATATCAACATTCACTCAATGTTATGGAAGAAGCAGAAGCTTTAGCTAAACATTATGATGCGGATGTTGAAAAATGTAAATTATGTGGTTTAACTCATGATTTAGCAAAAGAATTTAATGAAGAAAAAAACAAAAAAATAATAGAAAAATATAATTTAAAAAAAACTTTATTAGATAGCAATTATAAAAATTTAGTACATGGATACATAGCATCTATTATTGCAAGAGAAAAATATAATTTCGATGAAGATATGATATTAGCAATTAGATATCATACTACAGGATATGTAGCAATGGACTTATTAGGTAAAATTATTTATCTTGCAGATAAAATAGAAAAGGGTAGAGATAATGAAATAGTTACTGAAGCTAGAAAGCTTGCTTATCAAGATATTAATAAAGCAATTATATTTGTAATTACAAACCAACTTAATAAATTAGAAAGTGAAAATAAAAAAGTATTAGATTTATCTTATGATACTTTAGAATTTTTAATGGAAATTAATAAATAATTGAAATATCTCTTAATTAATGCTACAATTTATTTAAATCAAGAGGTGGTGTTTTAATTATGAATGAAAATAAAGGAAAAGAAATAATCACAAATAATCCTAATCAAAAGCCTAAACCTGTTAAAAATAACAATGAGATGAAAAAAAAGTTAATGAAGGTAATGCTAATTGTATTAGGATTTTTAGTTTTCTTACTTATTGTTATTTTAATTATATCAGTAGTAAGTAATGGAAATAAGAGTTATGAAGAAATAGAAAAAGAATTAAAAAACGCAGCTATAGAGTACTATAAAGTACAAAGTGGACTTTTACCTAGAGAAGAAGGAGAAACAGTTACTGTTAAGGCTAAAACTTTGGCAGATGCTGGTTTTATGAAACCTTTAAGTGAATTGAGAAAGAATGAAAGTTGTAGTGGTAGAGTAGAAGTCACTAAAATAAAGGACAATATCGTATATACTCCATATTTAGATTGTGGGGATAACTATACTACAAAAGAATTGTATAAAGCTATCTTAGAACAAGGTATTGTAACAACAGGAGCAGGTCTATATGATATGAATGGTGAAAAAGTTTATAGAGGCGATGATGTCAATAATTATGTTAGTTTAGATAAACAGGTATTTAGAATTGTTAAAGTAACTTCTGACAATAAGATATTATTAATATTAAATGAAATAGATTCAACAATGTCTTCTTATTATGATGATAGATATAATCCTATTAAACAATTTAATAGTGGTTTTAATGATTATAAAATTAGTAGAATTTATACGTATTTAGATAATCTCTATAATGGTAAAGGTGAAATTCAACTTCTTAGTGATAATGATAAAGAAAAATTAACACCATTTAATTTATGCATTGGTAAGCGAACACCAACAGAAATAGTTAATAATAATACAGTAGAATGTAGTGATGTATTAGAAAATCAAATGATAGGATTATTAACAGTAAGTGATTATATAAATGCATCACTTGATACTAATTGTAAAGCAACAACAGATAAGAGCTGCCAAAATTATAATTATTTGGAATTAAAAAATATTGACTGGTGGTTAGTAACTGGCAACTCGCTTAATAATTACGAATCATATATAGTAAAAATGAGCGGCTACATTGATGAAACAACAACATCTAGTTATAAAAAAATAAGACCTGTAATAATGTTAAATAATAATGTTATGATTAAATCTGGAGACGGAAGTGTTTCTAATCCATTTATATTGAAATAAAATATGCAGATAATTTGCATATTTTTTTTTATTTGGTTAATTATATTATTAGGTTAGGTGAAAAATATGACTAATAAAAAATATGAAAAGTTAGTAAAAAAACACACTCCAAAAGAAAATAAATTAAAATATGCTATAACTGCCTTTTTAGTAGGGGGTTCTATAGGAACTTTAGGTGAACTTTTAATTAGAATTTATATCATGATATTTAATACTTCTAGACATCAAGCATCTACTTATATGATAATAACCTTTATTTTTTTCGCTTCACTTTTTACTGCTTTAGGTTTTTTTGATAAGTTAGTAGTTAAAGCTAAAGCTGGCCTTTTAATACCAATAACAGGATTTGCCCATTCTATGACTAGTGCAGCTTTAGACTATAAAAACGAAGGACCAATTTATGGAATAGGTAGTAATGTTTTTAAAATGGCAGGATCTGTTATATTTTATGGGATAATTTCTGCTTGGTTTTTTGGCCTTGTTAGATATTTATGGGAGGTATTAGTATGTTATTAAATTTTAGAAATGTTTACTTAAATAATGTTAGCACTGTTTGCGGCCCGTATGAATCATTTGGACCACTTCATAAAAACTTTGATAAATGTTATAAAGATAATTTATATTGCAAAGAAAAATCGTTTGAAAAGGCAGAGATTAGATTGCTTGAAGATAGTATAAAAATATTATTAAAGAAAACTAAACTACAATCTAAAGATATAGAATTAGTGATAGCGGGAGACTTATTAAATCAAATAGCATCTTCATGCTATGGATCGTTGAATCTAAAAAGTCCTTTTCTAGGCATTTATACAGCTTGTGCCACTAGTATTGAGGGAATGCTTATAGCTTCTACTTTTATAGATAGTGGAAAAACAAATAATGCTTTAGTTGCATGTTCATCACATAATATGTCAAGTGAAAAACAATTTCGCAATCCAACAGAGTATGGTTCACCAAAACCAAAGACAGCTACTTTTACTTCAACAGGAGGTGCTAGTGCTCTTCTTTCTAATAAACCAAGTAAAATTAGAGTAGTTAATGGCCTTATTGGTACTATAGTTGATTATAATCAAAAAGATCCATTTAATATGGGAGCAGCCATGGCATGTGCAGCAGCAGATACACTATATAAATATTTAACTTTTACTAATTCTAAAGTAAATGATTATGACTTAATATTAACAGGAGACTTGGGTAAATATGGTAAAGAAATATTAAAAGATCTAATGAGGGAAAACTATAATATTGATTTATCTAAAAATTATAATGATTGTGGAGTAATGTTATATGATTTAGAAAAACAAAAAGAAGTAATGGCAGGAGGAAGTGGGCCTGTATGTTCTGCACTGGTTAATTATAGTACTATTTTCAAGGGACTTATGGAAAATAAATATAAAAAAGTTTTATTAATAGCTACAGGGGCATTATTTTCACCTATTATGCTTTATCAAAAAGAAAATATTCTTTCAATTGCAAATTTAATATGTCTGGAGGCGATTTAAATGTATTTTATAAATTCATTTTTGTTCTGCGGACTTGTATGTTTAATAGCAGAACTAATACTAGATAACACAAAATTAACACCAGGACATATTACTTCCCTCTTTGTTTGCATAGGTGCAGCTTTAGATACATTAGGAATATATGATTATATTATTGTAAAAGTAGGTGGTGGTGCTCTTCTACCCATCACAAGCTTTGGGCATTCTCTAATACATGGGGCTTTATTAGGAGCAGAAGCAAATGGGGTAATAGGATTATTAATTGGTATGTTTGACTTAACTGCATCAGGTATAACAGCAGCAGTTATCTTTACCTTTGTTTTTACTTTAATTTTTAAAGCAAAAGATTAATTATTGTAAATAATAATAGTAGGAGGATATAGATGAAAATATTTATAATACTATTATTATTTTTTTCATGTTTAAATGTTTATAGTCAAACAATAACTACTGAATATATTAAAGTAGGAGAAGTGGATCAAAATTATAGCCCTAATAATCTAGAAAAAATAGAAAAAGTTACTTATTATCAACAAGAAAAAATTAATAAAGAATTTAAATATTTAGATAAACCTGATGATGAATATAACATTAAAAGTAACGAAGTAATTTATGGGAAATATAGTAATTATCAAAAAGAAAGAAAATTTGATAAAACTTTAGACGAAGAAAGAAAAATTATCTATTACTATCAGGATTTAAAAAAAATAAATTATCTCACTATCAAGAATATAAATAATCTTTTAATTACTAAAATAATACTTAAATATAAAAATAGAGTTATATATGAAGAAAATAATATAAAAGACACCTATAAAATTAAATTAAGAAAAAAATATAGCCCTGAATATTTAACTTTAGAATTAACTTGTTTTTTAAAGCAAGAGGATTTAAAAGGAAACTTTAAAATAGAAAATAGCAAATTCATAGAAGAAACAATAGAAGTAAAAGAGAAAGGATTTACTAAAATAAAGGTAAAATTAATAAATTGCCTTAATAAAATGATCTATGATAATAAAATAAATAAGACTATTAGCATAGACGACAAATTTTATATTAATATAGTAGATAAAAAAATATTATATCGCTATCGTAAAAAATATTATAAGTATTATAAAAATGAAGAAATTACTAGTGAAAAACTAGATTCTGATTATAAAATAACTAATAAAATCAATAAGTATTATTTATATCGTAAAGAAATTATAGAGCTTTATGATGATATTAATTTGAATGATTATCTAGATTTAAATAAGATAATAAAAAGTAGTACAATACCAATTAGTAAATTAAATTTTAACTATAATAAAGTTTGTGGCAAAACCAACCTAGCTATAAAATATAAAAGTTTTGAAACAAATTTAACAATTGTATTTAACTGTAACAAAATTCCAAAAAGTATAGTTGAAAAGGGAAAAACTAAGTCTATTGGTAGAAAATTATTTAATATTTTGTTCACTACAATTTTCTTAAAAAAAATGTAGGATGAAATAAAATTCTATTTCTGTCGAAATCATTGTTTATCAATTTCTTTTATTTTATGATTAACAAGAATAGAAAGGAATGATATAAGTGGTTGATGATGTATTAAAGTATGAAGGCTTAGTTAGAAGTATTACTAATAAGTATAATTTTCGAAGTGACTATGATGACCTCTATCAAGCAGGAATGATGGGATTAATAAAAGCATTAAAAAAATATGACACAACAAGAACAACTGATTTTATTGATTATGCATATTTTTACATTAAAGGAGAAGTTTTAAAAACTATAAACAATGATTACCAAGTCCATGTTTCTCCTGATACATACAAATTAAGTAAAGAAATAAATGAAACAAGGAATTCACTTATTCAAAATTTAGGAAGAGAACCTACAGCTTTAGAGATATCTTTTGTTTTAGGAGAAAGTGAAGAAAAAATAATTAGTGTTATGAATGCTGTTAAAACAGCTTATAGTTTAGATAATACTTATTTAGATGAAGATAGTAATATGTATAACAAAATTGCTTTAATAGAAAAAGGCTACAACGTTGGTGTTCTTGATTTAAAAGAAGCCATTAATGGTTTAGAAGAAAGTGAAAAAGAATTAATAACTTCTAGGTATTATCAAGATATGACTCAAAAAGAAACAGCAAATATTTTAGGAATATCACAAGTACAAGTTAGTAGAAAAGAAACAAAAATATTAGAGAAATTAAAAACGAAAGTAGCTTGAAACTAAAATTTTAAATTTAAGTATATAGATAGTAAATTTAATAATAAATTCAAAATATAATAAATAATAAATTAAATATAAGTTATTTAAAATTAGGAAAGTAGATATCTACTTTCTTTTTATTTAAGTAAAAAAACTAAATATTATCATAGTGCAATTTCATATGTTTTGTGATACAATTTTTCTAGTTAGAGGTGACTTATGAGTATATATAATTTAACAATAGAAGAACTAACAGATTATTTTTTAAAAAATAATGAAAAAAAATTTTTTGCCAAAGAATTGTTTTCGTGGTTATATGAGAAGGATAAAAGAATTACTGATTTTGACATGGCAACTAATTTAAAAAAGAGCACAAGAGAAAGATTAAAAGCTGAGTTTAAAATTTCTACTTTAGATATTGTAACAGTTGAAAAAGCAAAAGATGTTAGAAAATATTTGTTTAAACTTAATGATGGCGAACATATAGAAGCAGTACTTATGCATCATGATTATGGAAATAGTCTTTGTATTTCTAGTCAAGTTGGTTGTAATATGGGATGTAAGTTTTGTGAGTCAGGAAGAAGAAAAAAAGTGCGTAATTTAACGTCAGGAGAAATGGTAGAGCAAATACTTAAGGTAGAAAGTGAAGGAAAAGTTAGAATAAGTCATGTTGTTATTATGGGAATAGGAGAACCATTTGATAACTATGATAACATTTGTAAATTCATAAAAATAATTAATCATCAAAATGGATTAAATATAGGATCTAGACATATAACAGTATCAACTTGTGGACTAGTTCCTAAAATATTAGATTTTGCTAATTTTCCATATCAAGTAAATCTTGCTATTAGTCTCCATGCTCCAACAGATGAATTAAGAAAACAACTTATGCCTATTGCCAAAGTTTATCCTCTAAAAGAACTAATGGAATCTATAAAAATTTATTTAGAAAAGACTAATCGTAGAGTAACATTTGAATATATTCTATTAAAAGATATAAATGATAAGGAAGAAGATGCCAATAATCTTTCTAAATTATTAAAAGGAATAAATGCTTACGTTAACTTAATACCATATAATGAAACAGAAGCTTTACAGTTTGCAAGAAGTAATGCTTTAACAATTGCAAAGTTTTATGATATACTAAAGAAAAATAATATTACAGTTACAATTAGGCGAGAATTTGGAGGGACTATTAGTGCCGCTTGTGGACAGCTTAGAAGTAAGAAGGAGGATATATGAAATCGTTTTATTTAACTGATGCTGGAAAAGTTAGAGATCATAATGAAGATAGTGTATTAATTGTTCATAATGCTAATAATGATACTTTAATGGCTATAGCCGATGGAATGGGAGGACACTCTGCTGGTGAAGTAGCATCATCAATCGCTATAACTCATTTAGCAAAGGATTTTAATGAGAATTTTCATAATATGTCTAAAATGGATGCAATAAATTTTTTACGAGATAGTGTTAATGAAATAAATGATAGCATTTTTAGACATGAGAAGACACACCCTGAAAGTAAAGGTATGGGAACAACATTAGTTACTGCAGTAATAACTAAAGATTATATATTATTTGGAAATATTGGAGATTCATCCGGATTTGTAATGAAAGATAATAAATTGCATAAAGTTACCTATGATCATACCTTAGTGAATCTATTAGTATCAGCTGGAGAATTAACAGAAGAAGAAGCAAAAGATCATCCAAAGAAAAATGTTTTAATGAAAGCATTAGGAGCAAATGATCCAATTGATATAGATATTTTTGATTGTGATACTGAACTTGATGGGATTTTATTAGCAAGTGATGGTCTTACTAATATGCTTGAAGAAGAAATAATAGAAAAGGTACTTTTAGGTGAAGGAGATATAGAAGATAAAGTAATTAAGTTAATCAGAAAGGCAAATAATAGAGGGGGAACTGATAATATATCAGTAGCATATTTAAATTTTAAAGAGGGTGAAGAATAATGGTTACAAAGGGGCAAAAAATTAATAATCGTTATGAGATAATTAAATCAATAGGCGAAGGTGGTATGGCTAATGTTTATCTTGCATACGACACAATATTAGATCGCAATGTTGCCATAAAAGTATTAAGAGGAGATTTGGCAAATGATGAAAAGTTTGTAAGAAGATTTCAAAGAGAAGCATTATCTGCATCTAGTTTATCTCATCCTAATATAGTCGCAATGTATGATGTAGGAGAAGATGATGGACTATATTATATAGTTATGGAATATGTTGAAGGAAAAACATTAAAGCAATTACTTAAAAAAAGAGGAAGTCTTACTTTAAGCGAATGCATAGACATTATGCTACAATTAACTGATGGAATGGCTCATGCACATGATTCATATATTGTTCATCGTGATTTAAAACCACAAAATATTATGATAGAAGATGATGGACAAATTAAAATAACTGATTTTGGTATTGCTATGGCTTTAAATTCAACACAATTAACACAAACTAATTCTGTTATGGGATCAGTTCACTATCTTCCACCAGAACAAGCAGCAGGTAAAGGGACAACTATAAAAAGTGATATTTATTCAATGGGAATAATTTTCTATGAATTATTAACAGGAGAGCTTCCGTTCAAAGGAGATAGTGCAGTTGAAATTGCCCTAAAACAAATGAAGGAACCATTACCAGATGTTCATAAGTTAAACAATGATATTCCTCAAAGTATAGAAAATATTATTTTAAAAGCAACAGCTAAAAATCCTAAAAATAGATATGATGATGCTAAAAGTATGCATAATGATCTTTTAACAGCACTTAATGATGATAGAATTAATGAAGAACCTTACGTTTATCAATATCCTGAAAATGAAGTTGATGAAACTACAAAAATAATGAAACCAATTAATGATGAAAATACAGGAATTGCAACACCGATAACAGATGAAAAAGAAAAAAAGTCAAACAAACTAATAATAGCATTATCAATAATTGCAGGAGTAATTATAATAGCGTTAATTTCAGTTTTCTTTATAATACCATCTTTAACAGCTGAATCTGATGTAAAAGTTCCTGATGTAAGTGGTATGACAGTTAGTAAAGCAGAATCCACATTAGAAAAAGCTGGACTAATTGTTAATAGCAAAATAGAAGAAGTAGCAAGTGAAAAAGTAGAGAAAAATAGAATAATAAAAACAAATCCTAAAGCAGGAAGTACTATTAAAGAAGGAAGTAAAGTTACTTTATACAAATCAACAGGTGTAAAAACATATGAATTAGAAAATTATGTAAATATGGATATAGATGAAGTAAAAACTATACTAGAAGAAATGGGATTAAAAGTTACAATTCAAGAAATAGAACCAGATGCTACTACTTGTTCTGTAATAGGCCAAAATCTAATTATATCCCAATCACTCGATGAAGGCAGTGAGGTAAAATCAGGAGATGAAATAACTTTAATAGTTTTAAAAACAATAACATTTCCTGATTGGTATTTACAAACAGAAGATGTAGTAACAACTTGGGCAAATAATGCATGTGTAACAGTAACTACTAATTATCAGGAAGTAACAGATGAAAATTTAGTAGGAAAAATAATAACTCAATCTCGTCCTAATGGTTCAACTGTAAAAAATAATGATAGTGTAACCATTACGATAGGTAAAAAATCTTCTATTAACAATACTGATGATAATGAAGAAAATGAAAATACAGAAAAAGACGATACTGAAAATACAAATGAAAATGAAAATTCAAATGTACCAAATAACTCTAAGGAGTAAGTATGCAAGGACAAATTATTAAAATAAGTAGTAATAGACATATTGTTAGTAGTAAAGGAAGAGAATATAATACTATTCCACGGGGTAAATTTAGAAAAGAACAAATAATACCTAAAGTCGGCGATTATGTTAACTTTGATGATAAAAGTTTAGTTATAGAAAATATACTACCAAGAAAAAACACATTTAATAGACCAATGGTAAGTAATATAGATCAAGCTTTTATTGTTATAAGTCTAGTTAATCCTGACTTTTCTTTAGGTTTGTTAGATAAGTTTATCGCTCATATGGAACTTCATAATGTTGATATTACAATCTGCCTTACTAAAACAGATTTAGTTAATTCTATAAAATATGAAGAAATAATTAAACAAATGGAATATTATAAAAATATAGGCTACAAAGTAATTACTAATTTAGAATTAGATAAAATAAAAAAACTTATTAAAGATAAGACTAATGTTTTTATTGGTCAAACAGGAGCAGGAAAAAGTAGTCTATTAAATAAATTAAATCCTAATTGGAATTTAAAAACTGGAGAAGTTTCTATTGCATTAGGAAGGGGACGACACACTACAAGAAATGTTGAGCTATATGAGTTTTTAGATGGTAAAGTTTTAGATACTCCTGGTTTTTCCGCACTTGATTTTACTAACTATAAAAAAGACCAAATAAAAGAGGCATTTATAGAATTTTCTAAATACAATTGTCCGTTTAAGGATTGTTCTCATACTAAAGAAAAAGAATGTGCTATTAAAAAAGAAGTAGAAGAGGGTAAAATACTTAAAAATCGTTATATTAATTATTTAAAATTTTACGAGGAGGCAAAATAATGATAAGTGCATCTTTCTTAACTAGCAAAAATATTCCAAATACATTAACAAAGTTAAATAAAACAGACGTTGATTATATTCATGTTGATGTAAAAGACAATAAATATGTAAGTGGTAAAACGTTGCCTTTTAAACAAATGAAACATATATATAAATTTACAGATAAAAGATTGGATATACATTTAATGGTGGATGCACCAAGTAAATACATAAAAGATTATGCTAATTTAAATACCGAATATATTTCTATACATTTAGATACAAAAGAAGACACTCTTATTAATTTAAAATTAATAAAAGATTATGGTATTAAAGCAGGTATAGTACTAAATCCTAATAATGAAGTTCAAGATCTTATTCCATATTTACCATATATAAGCTTAATAGTAGTAATGGGAGTGGTACCAGGTGAAGGAGGACAAAAGTTCATTGATTCAACTATAGAAAAATTAAAAGAACTAAATATATTAAAAAAAGAATACCCAAATTTTGATTTTAAAATAAGTGTAGATGGTGGAGTAAATAATGTAATTGCAAAAAAAATTAATAAGTTAACTGATATTATTGTTAGTGGCGCTTATATAGTAGAAAGTGAAGATTATCAAAAACAAATTAATAGTTTACGACTAAAAAGTTAAATGCTATAATTAAAATAGAATAGGAGTGGTGTTTATGAATGATGAAAAAGATAAAACATTAAATCAGGAGACTGAAAATATAGAAACTCCACAAATAGTTATACCTAAAATAGAAGATACTAATGTATCTACCCCTCAAGATAATAAACCCCAAGTAATAGAAGTAAAAAAACAAGAAGAGGTTGCAAAAAGTGTAGTAACGAATAAAGAAACTAATAATATAAATAATATAGTAGAAAATAAAAAAACAATTAAATCTAAAGATAAGAATGGTCATCCTGTGTTTTTAATTTTACTTATAATACTACTTTTTGCATTTGTATATTTTTTACCAGATATAACTAAATTTATTACAGATTATAAAAATGAAAAAAATGGTATTAATGAACTAAAAAGTGGTACGATGACATGCTCATTTACAAATTCTACAAATAGTATAGATTATACCTATAAGCTTACACTTAATTATCAAAAAAACAGGTTAAAGAAAAGTACTATGGTAACCACTAATAGACTTTCAGATAATGCTGCTAATAATAGTATCTTAACTGAAAAAGAAAATTCTTGCCAATTACTAAAAACTGTTTTAGACGAAAATAATATTGGTATGACTGCTTCCTGTAGTGTTAGTGCAGCAGTTCAAATAACTACTCAAAATATAGATTATGAACAATTAGATTTAAACTTTATAACTGCAAACATTGCAGAATTTGAAGGATTCTATCCAGAATATGAATTAAATCAGAGTGTAACCACTATAGAAAACGAATTAGAAAATAATGGATATATTTGTGAAAGAAATGAACAATAATATATAAATTTTACACAAACAAAAAGAAGTTTTGTTGAAATTACTTCTTTTTTTTGATAAAATAATCGTTGAAAGAATGGATAAGGGCAAAAGATATCACTTTTGTATCTTTTTTTTGAAACTTGAAGGATGTGAAAAAATGTCAGTTAAATATGATGATAGTTCAATAAAAATATTAGAAGGATTAGAAGCAGTAAGAAAAAGACCAGGAATGTATATAGGTTCTACTGATAAGAGAGGATTACATCATTTAGTATGGGAAATTGTTGATAATTCTATAGATGAAGCTATAAATGGTTATGGTAACCATATTGTTATTACTATTCATACTGATAAAAGTATTAGTATTTCAGATGAAGGACGTGGCTTACCTGTTGGTATGCACGCATCGGGAAAACCTACACCTGAAGTTATATATACAGTACTACATGCTGGAGGTAAGTTTGAAGAATCAGGCTATAAAGTATCAGGGGGATTACATGGTGTTGGAGGTAGTGTAGTTAATGCTCTATCAAAATGGATGGAAGTAACCATTAGAAGAGATAAAGGAGAATACTTTATTCGGTTTAAAAATGGTGGTGAAGTAGATAAACCCCTAAAAAAAATAGGTACTACTAATAAAACTGGTACAACAGTTAGATTCTTACCCGATGATGAAATATTTTCAACAACTAATTTTTCATATACAACTATATGTGAAAGAATGCAAGAATCTGCCTTTCTTCTTAAAGGACTAACTATAGAAGTGCATGATGAAGAAGATGATCGTTATGCTAAATTTTGTTATGAAACAGGACTAGTTGCTTTTGTAGAATATTTAAATGAAGATAAAACTACATTACACAATGTTTTAGATTTTGATGGTGTTAAAAATAAAATTGATGTTGAAATTGCAATGCAATACACTGATACCTATGGAGAAAATATCGTTTCATTTGTTAACAATGTCAAAACTAGTGATGGAGGTACTCATGAAGTAGGATTTAAAACAGCTCTTACTCGAGTTTTTAATGACTATGCTAGAAACAATGGTTTTATCAAAGGTAAAGAAAAAGCATTAGAAGGAAGCGATGTTAGAGAGGGATTAACAGCGGTTATTTCTTTAAAAATACCTGAAAATCTATTACAATTTGAAGGGCAAACTAAAGGTAAGCTAGGAACTCCTCAAGCTAGAACAATAGTTGATGCAATTGTTAGTGAAAAACTACAATTTTTCCTAGAAGAAAATAAAACCATTGCAACAGACATTATTAATAAATCATTAAAAAGTAAAATAGCAAGAGAAGCAGCACGGAAGGCAAGAGAAGAAGCAAGAAAAGGTAAAAGCAAAAATCCTAAAGAAAGGGCATTGTCAGGAAAACTTACTCCTGCCCAATCTAAAGATAAAACAAAAAAAGAGTTATTCTTAGTAGAGGGAGATTCTGCTGGTGGATCAGCTAAACAAGGCCGTGATAGAAAATATCAAGCAATTCTTCCTTTGCGCGGTAAAGTTTTAAATACTGAGAAAGCGAAAGTAGAAGATATATTAAAAAATGAAGAAATTAACACAATGATTTATACAATAGGGGCAGGGTATGGTGCTAATTTTGATATAAATGATTGTGAATATAGTAAGGTAATAATTATGAGTGATGCTGATGAAGATGGCGGACATATTCAGTGTTTACTCTTAACTTTTTTCTATCGATATATGAGACCATTAATAGAGGATGGGCGCCTTTATGTAGCTCTACCACCATTATTTAAAATTCAAAGTGGTAAAAACATAGAATATGCATATACAGTAGAAGAAATGAAAGAAAAATCAAAAGGAAAAAAATGTGAAATACAAAGATATAAGGGACTTGGTGAAATGAATGCTGATCAATTATGTGAAACAACAATGAAACCAGGAAGTAGAACGTTGATTAGAGTAAAAATAGAAGATGCACAGCTAGCAGAAAAACGTGTTTCTGTTTTAATGGGAGATGAAGTTGCACCAAGAAAAGAATGGATAGATGAAAATGTTGAGTTCACATTAGAAGATGATTATAAAATATAGGAAGTGAAATTTAATGGCAAAGACAACTGAAACAAAAAAAGTGTTAGAAAGAATTTGGGATTATACACTTGAAGATATAATGGGTGAAAGATTTGGAAGTTATTCCAAATACATTATTCAAGAACGCGCTATCCCAGATGCAAGAGATGGATTAAAACCAGTTCAACGCCGTATCCTTTATTCTATGTATAAAGAAAAAAATACATATGATAAAGGCTATCGTAAAAGTGCTAAGACAGTAGGGGATGTTATAGGTAATTATCATCCACATGGTGATACATCAATATATGATGCAATGGTTCGTATGAGTCAGCCATGGAAAACAAGACTTCCATATATTGATATGCATGGAAATAATGGTTCTATTGACGGCGATAGCCCAGCTGCTTATCGTTATACAGAAGCACGTCTATCTAAAATATCTAATGAAATGATTCGCGATATAAATAAGGATACTGTAGAAATGGCACCTAACTTTGATGATACGACTTTAGAACCAACAGTTTTGCCAGCCAGATTTCCAGCTCTTTTAGTATATGGAGCTATGGGTATATCAGCGGGATATGCTACAAACATACCACCTCATAATTTGGGAGAAGTAATAGATGCCACTATTCATAGAATTGATAATCCAAACTGTTCTTTAGATACTTTAATGAAATATGTAAAAGGCCCTGATTTTCCAACTGGCGGAATTGTAGAAGGAATTAAAGGCATAAGAGAGGCTTACGAAACAGGAAAAGGTAAAGTTATTATTAGAAGTAAATATAAATTTGATAATAATTCTTTAATTATAACAGAAATACCATTTGAAGTTAATAAAGCTTTACTTGTAAAAAAAATAGATGATATTAGACTCGATAAAAAAATAGACGGCATTGTTGAAATAAGGGATGAGTCAGCCGAGGATGTTAGAATTGTTATTGATCTAAAGAAAAACTTAACTTCTGATAATAAAGAATTAATTGTAAATTACCTATTAAAAAATACTGATTTACAAATTAGTTATAATTTTAATATGATTGCAATAGTTAATAAACGTCCTAGACTTTTAGGATTAAAACAAGCATTAGATGCTTTTATTAACCACCAAAAAGAAGTAATAATTCGGCGTAGTAACTTTGATTTAGAACATGCTAAGAAAGAATTGCATATAGTAGAAGGTCTTATTAAATGTTTATCTATATTAGATGAAGTTATTAAAGTAATTAGAGCATCTAAAAACAAAGTTAATGCAAAAGAAAATTTAGTAAAAGAATTTGACTTTACTTTAGAACAGGCAGAAGCAATTGTAACATTACAATTATATCGTTTAACTAATACTGATGTAGTTGAATTAGAAGAAAGGCTTGCAACTTTAAGAAAAATAATTGAAGGATTAACAGCTATATTAGGTAATGAAGAAGTATTAAAAAAAGTCATGAAAGATGAACTTCGTAAAGTAAGAAATGAATATGCACTTCCTCGTTTAACAGAAATTAAAGAAGAGATAACAGAAATAAAAATAGATACAACAGTTATGATTCCTAAAGAGGATGTAATAATTACATTAAGCAAAGATGGTTATATTAAAAGAACTAGTTTAAAGAGTTATAGTGCAAATAAGGAAGAAGAAACAACTTTAAAAGAGAGTGATTACTTAATAGGATTATATGAAGCCAACACACTTGATAACTTACTTGTATTTACTAATTTAGGTAATTTCCTATTTATACCAGTTTATACTATATATGATTTAAAATGGAAAGATTTAGGAAAACATATTAGTAATTTAGTTCCACTAGAAGAAAGTGAAGAAATTATTGCATCTATATTAGTTAAAGATTTTAATAGCAATTCCAATGTAATAATTACAACAACTAATGGTATGATAAAAAGAACACCTTTAAGTGAATTTAAAATAACAAGAATTTCAAAACCAAGTTGTTGCATTAAATTAAAAGAAAATGATCAAGTAGTAGATGTAATGCTAGATAAATCAAATGATATTCTTATCGCTACTTATAGAGGATATGGATTATGGTTTGAAAAGCAGGAAATACCAATTGTTGGTATTAAAGCAAGTGGTGTTAAAGCAATAAACTTAAAAGATGACGTTATAGTTAGCATAATTAATTTTGATGAAAATAATAGCGATTATCTTACAATAATTACTGATAAAGGTACTGGAAAAAGAGTTAAATTAAAAGAGTTTGAAAAAAGCAGTAGAGCAAGAAGAGGCTTAATGACTATTCGTGATGTTAAGACTAATCCATATCATGTTATTAAAGCTTTAATGCCAACTAATAAAGATCATATTGGTTTAAAAAATGGAGAAATTACTATGATAAAACCAACAGAATTACCAATAGCAGATCGATATTCAACAGGATGTACAATTAATAAAGGTGGGCTAAACAGTGCTTTCATTTACAAAACACTTGAAGAAAATCAACACTCTTTAGAAGAACAAGTACCTAAAAAGGAACAAATATCATTAGAGGATATAGATAAAAGACTAATAACTATAGATGACTTTCTAAAATAAGAGAGTCTTTTTTCTTTGTACATTACATATTATTTAATAGGTGAAGTGTATGTCAAAAGAAACCTTTAAGGAATTTATTAGGAGAAAACCTGAATTAGCTCAAGCTGTATTTAACAATAAGATTACTTTTCAAAAATTATATGAAGTCTATGATATGTATGGTGAAAACAATGATATTTTTGAAAAATTAATAACTTCAAGACAAGAAGAAAAAGAAAATAATTCAGTTCCTTTTAAAGAAATAACGAACTTGTTTAGAAATATTGATTTGGATACTGTTCAAAAAAGTGTTAATGGTCTTCAAAAAGCAGTGAATTTAATTAGTGAAATGGTCCCAAAAAACAATAATATTATAAATAACAGCTACGAAGAAAGACCAATTAATAAATATTATGAGGATTAATGCAAGTAGAAGTAAGATTAAAAATAAAAAAAGATTCAAATTTATATAGATATTTAAGAGAAAATTCATATTGGTATAAATATTTAAATAGGAATCCAATTTATATAAAACAATTAGAAGAAGAAATGAAAGAAAAATATCGTTTAAGATCAGTAGATAAAATAGAAAATATTTCTAATACTATGAAAATGTTACAATCTTTTTTAGAAATTATGAAATAGCAAAAACTATTTCTTTTTAACGTAAAAATATAGAGAGTATTTAATAGTCTAATTATATTTTACTATAGAAAAACTTGAGCAAAATATGATATATTATAAAAAGAAAAGAGGAATACTATGGATTACATTTTAATTTACCAAGAACTTCTATCTAATATTAAGAATTCTAAATTAAGTTTTGAACTAAAAGAAGCCTTAAATAATATATATAATGACTATAGATTATTAGATACTATAAACAAATATAAAATAACTCATGATGAAAAATTAAGAAATAAAATATATGAAAATAAAAACTTTATGAGATATAAACATTTAGAAAATGAAACTAACATGCTTATATTAAAATTAAATAAAGTATTTAAAGAATTAGAGGGAGTAACTTATGAAAGTGATTAGTGGTAAATATAAAGGTAGAATATTAAGAGGATATACATTAAAAGGTACAAGACCTACTATGGATAGAGTAAAAGAATCATTATTTGCAATCATAAATAAAAAAATAGAAGGAAGTGTATGTTTAGATTTGTTTGCAGGCAGTGGTGCATTAGGAATTGAAGCTTTGAGTATGGGTGCTAAAGAAGTTATCTTTGTGGATAAAGAATATATGGCTACTAAAACTATTAATAGTAATTTAAAAATGCTAGGAAATGAACAAGAAAATATTATTATTTTAACTATGGACTATTTAAAAGCTTTAACAAAGTTATATCCTAGAAAAATTGACATTATCTTTTTAGATCCGCCATACAAAACAGATTATTTAAAGTATTCTTTAAAAAAAATTGAGGAGTTAAACCTTCTTTCAAAAGATGGAATTATTATACTAGAAAGTGATGATTTGAATAAATTAGAATATGATGATTATTATGAAGAACTTAAAACTAGGAAATATGGAGATAAATATATTAGAATATTAAAAAATAAGAGATAAATATCTCTTATTTTTTATTGATTGTAAAATAGAAAGTTGTCCCTTTATTAATTTTAGAAATAACACCATATTTATAATCATGTAATAACAAAATATTTTTAACAATAGAAAGTCCAAGTCCAGTTCCATAAACATAGCGCTTATGATTTTTTTTACTACGATAATATCTATCAAAAATATGCTTGCATTCTTCCTCACTAATACCAGCTCCACTATCAATAACCATAATTTTATAACAATTATCTAATTCACAAACTTTAACAATAACTTTTTTGTCTTTACCAGTATAATTTAAAGCATTATTAAGAAGATTATATATAACTTGCTCAATTTTTTTGCTATCGGCATTAATTATTAGATGATCAATACCATCATGAATGAATTCAATATTATAACCATCTTTAATAACATAAATATTATGTTGTGTTACTATTTTTTTAATTAACTTAATCAAATCAAAATCACATTTATTGACATTGTCTAAATTATTTTCGACTTTAGTCAAAGTAAGAATATCATTAACTAAATTATTTAAACGATCAACTTCATCAATGATAATATTTAAGTTATCTCTACATTTCTTTTTATCGTTAATATTAATGTCTAAAATTAACTCTGCATAAGCCTTAATCATAGTAAGAGGAGTCTTTAAATCATGAGAAACATTAGCCATTAAATCTTTTTGCAACTCCTCTGTTTTAGATAATTCAATTTTCATGTCATTTAAAGAATTAGTTAATTCAACTAGTTCTTTTATATCACTATTAGTTTTAAAATTTGTCTTAAGTTTCCCTTTAGCAATTAAATCAGCTGCTTTAGATATTTGAGTGATAGGGTTAGATAATCTTCTAGAAATAAAATAAGCAACTATTATACTAAAAAGTAAAACTACAATACTAACAATTATTAATTGCTGTTCAATTATATTAACAGTAGAGTTTAACGGGATTAAAGAAGTGGAAATAAAAATATAAAGATTATCATTTAATTTAGTAGCACTCATAATGCTTTTTTCTTTAGTAAATGCATTAATTAAATTATAAGTTTTAGTTTTTTTATTACTAAGAATAAATTTCTGCTTAATTTCTTTAGTTCTTAAATGACAACTATTATTAAGAGTAGAATATAAATTATCTCCATCATTATTACTAAGTTCTATACAAACATTTTCTTGATAAGATAATTTATCAAGTTTTTCATATAAAGCACTATCTGTTTCTGTAACTAAAATGCTACTAGAAAGCCGCTTAATTGTTTTAGTTTTTATCCATTCATAAAAACTATTAATAAATATAACTTGAAAAAAGAAAAGAAATAAAAGAATAAAAATAGAAAATACCGCTAAATATATAAATATTTTAGTAGATAATTTATTTTTCATCGTTAAACTTATATCCTATTCCTCTAACAGTAACAATTAAATCTCTATATTTTCCTAAATTATTTCTTAACATCTTAATATGGGTATCAACAGTTCTGTTATCACCATAAAAATCATATCCCCAAATTTTATTTAATAATTGTTCCCTTGAAATAGCTATTTTTTTATTATTAATAAAATATTCTATCAACTCAAATTCTTTTGGTGTAACTTTTATCTCTTTATTATTAATTTTAACAGTATGTTCTATAAAATCAACAACTAACTGATCATATATATACATTAATCTCATTTTTTGTTCTTCTAACAATTGCTTTAATTCTAGCAAATAACTCTCTAGGAGAAAAAGGTTTACATATATAATCATCAATACCTTTATCAAAACCATTTAACTTATCAATTTCTTCATCCCTAGCTGATAAAATAATAGTAGGTATTTTCTTTTCTTTGGGAATATTACCAAGTAAAGCAAAACCATCCATTAAAGGCATCATAATATCTAAAATCATTAAATCAAATTTTTCTTTCCTCAAAAGTTCTAAAGCTTTAATACCATTATCTGCTTCTGTAATTTCATATCCTTCTAAAAGTGCATACTCTTTAATAACTTCTCTAATATTTTTTTCATCATCCACAACTAAAATTTTTATTTTTTGCATAGAATTCACCTCTTTGCTTTATATTATAACGTAAATTAACTAATTTTAATATAATTTTGTCTAAAAAGGAAGTTTAATTACTATGCTTTAATGCCTTTTTTACTTGATATAAATTATAGAAAGTTGTAAAAACTACATTAAGACTAGTAGCAAAAATAAGACCCCACATGCCTATTTTTAAAAGCGAAAAGAATAGTAAAGAAAGAGTCCTAATGAATGTTCCGGCAATTGTAGCTTTTAATCCGAGTTTAGTAAGCCCCATAGCATCCAAGCTAGCAGATAGAGGTGCTTGGATATATTGAAGAATACAAATAGGTGCAAGAAATCTCATATAAGATGCACCTTCGGTTGTATTATAAATAAGCTTTATAAAAAAATCAGGGAACATTGCTAAAGAAATAGAAGCAGGCACACCTATTAAAAGGGAAATACCAATAGCTTGTTTGATTTTTTTCTTAGCATAATTATAGTTCTTACTACTAGTAGCTTTAGAAATAACAGGTAACAAGGCTTGGGATATAGCAAGTGTAAAAAAAGAAGGAAGAAGTAAAAGTGGCATAATATAACCGCTAATAACACCATATTCAGTTACAATAAAACTAGAGCTATAACCAGAGAAAACTAAAACATTAGTTAAAATAATGGGTTCCAAAAAGTAACCTAGAGAACCTATTAATCTACTTGCAGTTGAAGGAACACTTATAGTTAAAGCTTCTTTAGCGTAATTTTTATTAAAATGTAAATCATTTTTTTTAATAGTTAAATTTTTAGGTAAAAATAAAAATAAAACTAAAATAGAAGAAAGTTCACTAATAATATTAGTTAAAATAACAAAAGTAACAGCAACTTCTAATCCTTTGTTAATAAAGATAGGAATACCAATAATTATTAATATAAGCCTAATAATATCTTCTAAAACATTAGAGGTTACATGGGGCAACATTTTTTGCTTTCCGAAAAAATAACTTCTTAAAATACTAGACGTACTAGTTAATGGCAAAACTACACAAATAGCAAGAATAGGAAGTAATGCTCTTTTTTCATGTAAAAAATTAAAAGCCAAAGTAGGAGCTAATATTATAACGAAAGAAATAATAATAATATTAATAATTAAAGAAATTGGTAACAGAGAAAAAAGAAGTCTTTTATTATTTTTAGAATCTTCAGCAATTAATTTAGATAAGGCAGTAGGAATACCAAATTGACAAATTCCTATTAATAAAGAAAAAGTAGGTAGTACAAGCATATATAAGCCGATTCCTTCACTACCCATTAATCTACTCATAATTATCTTTATAACCATTCCTAAAACTTTAGTTAAAAAGCCGCCAATAATTAAAATAATAGTTGATTTAATAAAATTTTCTTTTGCCATTTATATCACCTATTTTATATATATGAATGTAAAGATTAAAAAATATGTAAAAAAATGTTTGTAAACACCTGTAAAAGAACTTTGTAAATTCATTGTAAAAATTATTGTAAAATTATATGTTAGTACTTTTTTAATGTTTAAGACTATGTTACACTTTATAATATAAATGTAGTAAGAGGTGTTATATATGAGTTTTGAAAATATAATAGATATTTTAGCAGCCAAGGAAGTTATAATAATATTAATAATAATTGGAATAATTTTGTTTGTATATTTTATTCTTTGGTTTATAGAATTTATGAAAAAACACGAAGAAAAGAAAAAACTTCAAAATAATACAATGGAATTAAATAAATTAGTAGAAGAAGTTGCAAAGGCATCAAAGTCTAAAGAGGAACCTATTTCTATAATAAAAGATAATACTATACCTGAAATTATAGAAGAAAAAACTATAAATCAACCTAAAATAGAAGAAAAAAATAATACAATTATAGAAGCAAGAGAGGAAAAACCTGAAGTCGTTATTGTTAAAAATCAAGTTAGTCCTATTGAAATAAAACCAATGGTTGTAAGTACAGAGAAAACTAAAATTGATACAAACGATAGCATAGTATTAAATGATAAATATGAAGAAAAAGTTGAAATAGTTGAACCTTCTAGAATAGTTCCCGTTGATACTCCTAAAAATGAAGAAGAAGTAATTAAATATAAAGATGAAGTATATACAGAAATTGAAGCAAAAAAAGAACTAGAAAGAATTACAGAAGAGTTAAGAAAACTTGAAACTGAAGATAGATCTGAAAATATCGAGCTTACTAAATTTGAAACAGAGCAAGAAGAAAATGCTATTATTAGTTTAGATGAATTATTATTAAAAGGAAAAACTATAACTGAACAAAATGAAACTACGCAATATCAAGACGATGGTAATGAACCAATTAGCATAGAAGAATTAGAAGAAAGATATAAAAGTAGTAAAGAAAACATAGAAACTCTTACTATAAAAGAAGAACCAATAAAAAAAGAATCAGAAACTAATAATAAAGTATCTATAGATGATTTTTTATCAGCTAAAACAAAAGTATCTACAGTAAATGCATATCAAGAAAAGAAGAATGTATATCATCCAAGCCCAATTATAAGCCCAATTTATGGAATAGAGGAAGAACCTGTAGTAAATAAAAATACAACTTTAGAATTAGAAAATACTGCAAACTTAAAGAAATTTGACGATGAAATTAGAAAGACAAATGAATTTTTATCTAAATTAAGAGATTTACAGCAAAAATTAGATTAATTATAATAAGTGATGTATTTCATTAGATACATTACTTTTTATTTAATAAGAAAATTGTCTAACAAATATGTTAAAAATTAGTGGTATTTTTTTTCAATATATTTTATACTATCTTCTAGGAAGTGATTACATGAAGAACATTACAATATTACCAGCTGATACATATGTTGTTGTCAATAAGACTGTTCTTCATGAAGAAGATAGGCGTCTTTTAACTATGCTTTATCAACCTATAATTGGTTATACAGCAATAAGTCTTTATTTAACTTTAGTAGATGATCTAGATGAATTAAAAAGGACTAGTAATGATTTAAACCATCATCATTTAATGAGTATAATGCAACTTCGTCTTGAAGAAATTATGATAGCAAGAGAAAAATTAGAAGCAGTTGGGCTATTAAAGACATATTTAAAAAAAGGTGATGTTAATAATTATGTCTATTTACTATATTCGCCAATTTCTGCAAATGAATTTTTTAATCATCCCATCTTAAATATAGTCTTATATAATAATATAGGTAAAAAAGAGTATGATAAGAGACAAGAAATGTTTAAGATTCCAAGAGTAAGATTAAATGACTATGAAGATATAAGCCATAAATTTAATGAGGTATTTAGAAGTAGTAATCTAAAACCATTTGAAGTAATTGAAGATATTGAAAAAAGGGAAGAAGCAAAAATTATTCTTGATGATATAATTGATTTTAATCTTTTAATATCATCAATCCCAAGTGGCTTAATTAGTAATAGATGTTTTAGTGAGGATACAAAAAAGCTAATAAATAATCTCGCCTTAGTCTATAATATTGATACAGAAAGAATGGGGGGGCTTGTTAGGATATCACTTACAGAAAAAGGGTTAATAGATAAAACTTTATTAAGAAAAAACTGTCGTAATTATTATTCATTTGAAAATGTTGGAAACCTTCCTACACTAATTTATCAAATACAACCCGATTATTTAAAAAAGCCTAAAGGAGATAGTTCAAAATGGGCAAAAATGGTCTATACTTTTGAAAATACTAGCCCATATGATTATTTAAAAAGCAAATATAAAGGAGCAGAACCTACAAAAAGAGATTTACAATTAATAGAAGATCTAATGAATGATCAAAAATTAAGTGCAGGTGTAGTAAATGTTTTAATATCATATGCATTGAAAATAAATAATCAAAAGCTTAATCGTAGTTATTTAGAAACAATAGCTGGACAGTGGAAGCGACTTAACATAGAGACAGTAGAAGAAGCAATGAAATTAACAGAAAAAGAATACAAAAAAATGAAGAAAGTAGCAACTAATACAACAAAGAATAAGATTGTTTCAAAAAAATTAGCAAGAGAAGAAATACTCCCAGATTGGTTTGACAAAGAATTAGAAACAGATAATACAAATAAAGAAGAACAAGAAGAATTAGATAAAATTATAGATAGCCTTGTTTAATTGTTAAAATTATGCTATAATATGCCATATTAAAAGGGGGATATAATTATGCAAAATCCAATTGCTAGAAAATATATTATTGATATGATATTTACTATAGTAGTAATTTCTTTACTCACTTGGTTTTGGTTTGGACCTTATCAAGATAAAATTAGAATCAAAGAATCCTTAATGGAAAATAATATAGAGTTTAATAAAGATATTGCATATAGTGGCTTTGATTATTTAAAAGTAACTAGTAATAAAGTTACAAAAGATTTAAAGGTTACAAATGATGGGAATGAAGAAATGAGCTTTATTATCAGCTTTGATAATTTAACTAATGATAACAACAATTATATTAACTATATTATAACAGATAATGATGGCTATCAAAGTGATACAAGAAACTTGGCATTAGATGGATATATTTTAGAAAATAGTTTAGATACGAATGAAACTAAAACTTATCAAATTACTATATGGAGTGATAATGAGGAAATAAACGGGAACTTAAATATATTATTAAATCCAATATTAGCTTAACAAATAACAAATGATGTGATAAAATATAAATATCACTTGATTGTCCCCATAGTTCAACGGATAGAACAAGGCCCTCCTAAGGCTTAGATGAAGGTTCGATTCCCTCTGGGGACGCCATTTTTTTGGAGAAAAATTAAATGTTAATTTTAATAGAAAAAATTAATACAGATTTAACAAAGTAATAAAAATTATTTTGTTTTTTTTATTATTTAAATGCTTATTAAATTATACATATAATAGAAATATATTGCAGAAAATGATAAATAAGAAACGAATAAAAAGTAAAGATTATAAGTAAAGTATAATAGAAGCTATTATATAACAAAAAAATACATTATATTTTAATAGTTTATTTTCTAAAAGAATTGTGATATTAAAAATAAAATATTTAATTCTTTGAATAAGATTTAAAATTTACTTGTTCCTCTTAATAATTTATTGTATAATCATGATAGAATAAGAAGGTGCTTTTATGTTAGGAATAATTAAAGAAATAATAGATAATAGTGTAATTGTAGATTTAACTATAGATTTAACAAAACAATCTAATTTACTTAATCTGCATGTAATATTTGAAGATAATAATATAAAAATAGTGGGTGAAATAGTTAGTAGTACAAAAACAACTTTAAAAATAAATATTGTTGGTGAAATAAAAAATAATACTTTTCTACCAGGTATAAGCGCCAAGCCTTCATTTCGTTCTACTGTTAGAATTGTAAATATGGCTGAACTTGCCCTTATTTTAGGGCCACTAGAACCAACTGCTAATGAGGTAACATTAGGATATTCTAATATTTATCAAAATTATAAAATAAATATGAATATAAATGATTTTTTTAGTAATCATTTTGCAATATTAGGTAATAGTGGTGCTGGCAAATCATTTTCTGTTAGCCGAATTTTACAAAATGTTTTTGCAGATCCTAAAAAAAGCCCTTATGGAGCTCATGTTATTATATTTGATGCCTATGGAGAATATACAAGAGCTTTAGGAAATATTGATAAAGTAAATCAAAATATGCATTACAAAACTTATACAACTAATCTTAGTAAATCTTCTAGTGAAATTTTAAATATACCACTATGGTTACTTGGTGTAGATGATTTAGCATTGCTTTTAGATGTAACAACACCAAATCAAATACCTATAATTGAAAAAGCTTTAAGTCTTGTTACAATATTAACAGGTGATGATCCCGATGTTATTAAATATAAAAATGACATTATTGCAAGAGCAGTGTTAGATATTCTTTTAAGTGGGCATCAGTCTACTAAAATAAGAGATCAGGTAATAGCGGTTTTAACTAAATTCAATTCTAAAGATTTAAGTCTTGAGGCAAAAATTATCCAACCAGGTTATACAAGAACATTTAAACAATGTCTATATATAGATAAAACAGGAAAAATGATGGAAATGGAATTAGTTGTGAATTTTGTAAAACAATTCATTATGGATGATCTCAATTTAGAAAATCGCCCAGAAAAATTTGTTGCTTATACTTTGAAAGATTTAGAGACAGCTATGGATTTTGCTCTTATTAGTGAAGGTATTTTAAAAAGTGATAAAGTATATGATTATGCTAATGTTTTAAGTGTTAGATTACATTCCCTTGCTAATAGTCCAAGCCATATATTTTTTGATTCCAATATTTATATTAATAAAGATACTTATTTAGATAGGTTATTTACTAATATGGATGGAGCAAGATGCCAATTAGTAAACTTCAATATTAGTTATATAGAAGATCGTCTTGCAAAGGTAATAACAAAAATAATTTCTAAACTTATATTTGATACAGCAGTTACCAATGAAAATCGTGGTAGTGTCCCATATCACATCATTATTGAAGAAGCCCATCGCTATGTTCAAAAAGATACTGATATAGACATACTTGGTTATAATATCTTTGATCGAATTACAAAAGAAGGACGGAAATATGGTGTTCTATTAGGACTTATTACGCAAAGACCTAGTGAGTTATCGGATACTGCAATATCGCAATGTTCAAATTTCGTAATTTTGAGAACATTACATCCAAAAGATTTAAGTTATATAAAAGATATGGTTCCATCAATTTCTTTAGAGGTTACCAATCAACTCAAAAATTTAAAACCAGGTAATGCTATTATATTTGGAAGTGCTTTTAAAGTTCCAATTAATATGTATTTTGAAAAAGCTGATCCTGAACCATTGTCTAATAACGTTGATATTGCAAATATTTGGTATAAAAAAATATAATTATACTTTTCGAATTAAAAAAAATATGATACTATAATATATAGTTAATAGGAGGATATAAAATGGGTTTTGATAAATTAAAAAAATTAATTGGATCTGATGAAAGTGATAATGAGGAAGTAATAAAAGAGGAGGAGTATTATAAAGTGAGTAGAGAAGAATATAATGATGAATTTGGCGCAGCAGGAAGCAAAATGATATTACTAGAACCTCGTGCATACTCAGAAAGTCAACAAATAGCAGATTATTTAAAAGAAAGAAATGCAGTTGTTGTTAACTTGAAAAGAGTAACACCAGATCAGGCTAAAAGAATAGTTGATTTCTTAAGTGGTACTTTATATGCAATTGGTGGCGATTTACAAAAACTAGGTGGAGGAATATTTTTATGTACTCCGAATAATGTTAATGTAGAAGGCGAAATTTCTGATGATGCTGCTCCAGCTAAACAAGCAAAAAGAGCAAAAAAACAAGATGATGAATTTGATTGGTAAAAACCCGCAATAAGGGATGTGATATAAGTGGACAAATTTAATTATGAAGCCAATGGATATAATAGAGCTGAAGTTAATAAATTTGTAACTGATGTAATTAAAGAAACAGAGGGAATAATCAAAAGGTGTAAAGATCAAAAGAAAGAAATAGAAGATTTAAAAGATAAATTAAGTCACTATGAAGGTTTAGAAAACACTTTAAAACAATCCTTAATAAATGCTGAAAAAACAGCTGATAATGTTAAACGTTTAGCTCGCGAAGAAGCTGAAATTATTGTTAGTGATGCTAAACATAATGCTTCAAGAATAGTAGGAGAATCCTTGCTTAAAGCTAGAAAGATTGAACAGGAATCTGATATATTAGAAAAAAATATTAAAATTTTTAAAAGAAAATTAAAAATTATTGTAGAGCAACAATTAGCTGTAGTAGAAGAAATAGAAACACTAGACTTAAATGACAATTAATTCTAGTTTTCTAATTTTTAGGAAGGAGAATTATGGAAGATTCTAAAGAATTAGAAGCCTTAATTTTAAAATATACAGCAGCATTAAAAACATTAGAAACACAAATAAATATTTTGTTACAAGATTATGAACAAAAAAACAATTACAATCCTGTAGAACATATAAAATCAAGATTAAAAAGTTATGATAGTGCAAGTAAAAAATTAGTATCTAAAGGTTATGAAGTAACGATAAAAAATATAGAAAAGCATGTTCACGATATGGTAGGATTACGGATTGTTTGTTCTTTTTTATCAGATGTTTATAAAATAGTAGAATTAATAGAAAATAGTGATCAAATAACTATCCATGATAAAGAAGATTATATTACTAATCCAAAAGATAGTGGCTATTCTAGCTATCATTTAAGCGTATATGTTCCAGTTTATTTAATAGATGGTGTGCATCTAGTAGAAGCAGAAATACAAATAAGAACTATTGCAATGGATTTTTGGGCTAGTTTAGACCACAAAATAATTTATAAATTCCAAGGGAACATACCAAAAGAAATAAGAGAAGGTATGCAACACTGCGCAGAGGATATTCATAATTTAGATAAAAAAATGTTAGAATTAAATAAAGAAATGCAAACAATAAAAGAAGACAAAGAAGTAATTTAATTATAATAATGTATAAAATGCAAATATTCCTCCATAATATTTATGGAGGAATTAATATGGAAAATGAAGTAAATGTTTTAGATGAATTAAATAAAGGTACATGTATGGGCATTGATGCAATACATTTTATACTAGACAAGGTTAAAGATGATAATTTAAGAAAAGAATTAAATAGACTACATAATAAATATAGAGAAATATCAAATGGGATATGCAAAATTTATAAAGAATATAGTAATAAAATGCCACATGAAACAAACGCTATTAATAAAGCCATGACATGGTATAGCACCAATATGAAAACATTAACTGATGATAGTACTTCTAAAATAGCAGAGTTACTAGTTCAAGGACTTAACATGGGTATAATTGAGGGTAGAAGATTACTAAATCACAAAGAAACTGATTCGAATGTTACAAAATTAACTAAAGAATACGTCGCAATACAAGAAGAAGCATTGGAAAAGCTAAAAAAATTTCTATAAAATAATAATATGCAAGATATAGTACTAAGAAAACTTAGTACATTTTTCTTGTTAAAAAACTAAATATTTTGTATTATAATTCTAGGTGATGATTTAATGGAACTTTTAGTACCAGCAGGCGATATAAATTCATTTTATGCTGCTTTGAATAATGGAGCAGATGCTATATATTTATCTGGTAAGATGTTTGGAGCAAGAAGTTATGCTAAAAACTTTACTGAAGAGGAATTGAAAACAGTTTTAAGATTAGGTAAGATTTATGGCGTTAAAATATATGTTACTATGAATACTTTAGTAAAGGAAAATGAAATAAAAGATTTCTTAAATGAAGTGGAATTTTTATATAATTTAGGAGTAGATGCAATATTAATGCAAGACTTTGGAATGATTTCTTTATGTCTAGAAAAGTATCCTAATCTTGTAATTCATGCTTCAACTCAAGTTAATAATAGTAGCTATGAAACTATAAAACTTTTGCACGAATTAGGAGTTAAAAGAGTAGTACTTCCAAGAGAAATGACAATAGATGAAATAAATAAAATAGATATTCCTATTGAGTTAGAAGTATTTATTCATGGAGCTTTATGCGTTAGTTATTCAGGTAACTGCCTATTTAGTTCTATGTTAGGAAATAGAAGTGGTAATAGAGGAGAATGTGTTGGAAGTTGTAGACTGCCATATAAATTATATAAAGAAGACAATTTAATAGATAAAGGTTATTTGTTATCTATGAAAGAGTTAAATGCTTCACTTGAAATAAAAAAACTTCCCTCAACTGTTACTAGTTTAAAAATAGAAGGACGAATGAAAAGTGCCTCTTATGTAGGATTCATTACTAAATATTATCGTAAAATATTAGATAATAAAACAATTACTAAAGAAGATATAGATGATTTAAAAAGTCTTTTTAATCGAAAGTTTACTAAAGGTCATCTGTTTAACGATGAAGATTTAATTAATAAAAGTAGTCCAAATCATTTAGGAAGTCATTTAGGAAAAGTAATAAATATAACTGATAATAGAATAAGAATAGAATTAGATGAAGAGTTATTACAGGGGGATGGTATTCGTTTTAAAGAAAGTAATAAAGGGATGATTGTTAATTACTTATATAATTTAAAAGATGATTTAATAAACAAAGGAAATGCTAAACAAATAATTGAAATTGATAATAAAGTCAATCTAAATACTCTTGATGAAGTAAGAAAAACTACAAGTAAAAAACTAGAGATACAAGATTTTACTATTACTAAAAAAGTTCCTATCAATATAAAAGTCAAAGCAAAAATAGGAGAAAAATTTGTTTTAAGCTTTGATGATAAAGAAAATGTTGTTACATATACTGGTGATATTATTGAAAAATCAATTAATAATCCTATATCTAGAGAAAGAATAATACTTCAATTAGAAAAATTGGGTAATACTCCATTTGTTGCTAAACATATAACATTTGATATAGATGATAATATTTTTATTAGAATAGGTGATTTAAATATTGCAAGAAGAACATTATCTGAAAGATTAATAGGTAAAAGACTTAATAATTATAAAGAACCTGTTATTAATAACGTAACATATGAAAAGGTAATAACTAATAACAAGATTAATACAAATGAGTATAACGAAATACAAAGAAATCCATTTTATCTTAAAAGAATATTAAGAGATAAAAGTATAGTTAGTAATTTATTTAGGCCGACGAAAGATGCAATTGCTTCATATCACTTAAATGTATTTAATTCATATACTGCTTACTATTTATATAAATTGGGATATAAAGGAGTAACTTTATCAGTGGAATTGAACGAAAAAGAACTGAAAGATTTAATAGAAACTATTAGAGAAAAATTTGGTCAAATTCCCCTAATTATAAAAAATAAAGGACATGTTGAAGTGATGATTATTAAAGGAAATATTTTAAATATAGATATAAGCGAAAACTATACTTTAGTAAATATGAAAAATGATAAATTTAAAGTTTCCTATGATGGAAGATGTACACACATATACTCTAGTTATGAATTGAATTTGAATGAAAATAGCTTTAATTATGATAATATATACTTCATATAACCTTAAATACCTTTTTGTTAAACACTATAAAGATAATCATCTAAATTTTATTAAAATTAAATAAATGACTAGTATTTTTTCTTTTTTTACCTTATACTAAAAAAGAAGATAGGGTGATTATTGTGGTGCTAAAAGTGACAAATAAAGGGTTTTCATTGATAGAATTACTTGCAACTATAGTAATTTTAGGGGTACTAGTATCACTTGCATATATGGGAGTTAGTACTATATTAAACAAAAAAGATGAAAGTTACTATAATGCACAAAAAGATATGCTAAATTTAGCTGGAAAAGAATATTTTGTAGACTATAGAGAAAAATTACCTAAAGATATTGGAGCTACTGCAACTGTTAAATTAAAAACTTTGATTGATGAAAAATACATTGATCCTATAAAAGATAAAAATGGTAATGATTGTAATTATGAAGAAAGTTTTGTAACAGTACAAAAAATAACAGAAAAAGATTATCAATATTATACAACACTAATTTGTGAAGATTATCAAATAACAACAGACAAAACAAAACCGGTTATAGAATTTAGCCCCAATACAAAATCAACAACTAAAACAATAACAATAAAAATGAGTATCACTGATAATGAAAGTGTTGCAAGTTATAGATATGTAATAGAAAAAGATGGTGAAATTTATAAAGATAGTAACTATTTAAGTTATACTGGAGAAGTTACAATAAATTTAACAGAAGAAGGATTATATGAAATATCAGGATATGCACTTGATACAAATGGCAATAAGCAAACTAAAAGGTCTGGTAAATATTCAATAAATGCAGGAATAGATTGTTCTTTAGTAAAATTTACAAGTAATGTAAACGAAGAAACTTGGACTAATGAAGATATAAGTGTAGAAATAGAGGTGCCAGATAATACATATAAATGGGAATTAAGTAAAAGAGTAGATGGTGGGACTTACACAACAATAGATAGCTTTGTAGGTGCAACAAACAAAACTTATACATTAAATACTGAAGGAAAAAATCAATTAAAATTATTATTGTATGATAATGATGGTAATTCATGTGTTGCAACAACGGGTGAATACTATATAGATAAAACAGCGCCATCATGTCCTGCTTTTAGTGCCTCAGTTGCTGAAAAAACGTGGACAGATAAAAATATAACATTTAATTTTGGATTTACAAGTGATACAGTTAAATGGCGTTGGTACACAGGATATGTTGATTCCGATTGGACAGATTGGGGCTATAAACCAATTACCACAAAGTCTGTTTCAATAAGTGGTGAAGGAGAAAGGACAATCAAACTAGTAGTATATGATCAAGCAGGGAATTCAAATGAATGCTTTACTGATAAACAATATTATATTGATAAAACTCCAGATGGAATAGCAGGTGGCAATGCTGGGAAATGGATAGTTATTTACAAAAAAAGAAGCAGTTGTGATGCTTGGGCGGCTTGCGCTGGAAGTGTTTATGGAAATATAATTGGTAAATCAGATATATCATATAATGATGGAGAAATAACCATAGATTGGCAAGTAAAACAAGGATCGGCAACTTGGATAGGACCAGGCTATTATGTAAACCTAGTTATTTATAAAAATGGTTCTGTATATAAAACATACTATTTAAAAACGTCAAATGGTACCACTTGGGCTTTGGGATCAACTCATAAAGGAACAAAAACATTTACTGCTGATTTTGGAACATACATTATACGTTTAAAAGGTAATTCGACATATCCAAATTTCGATGCCAATTTAGGACAAATTACTATTAGTTAATTAAAAGGTGATTGTTATGAATATAAAAAACAAAATATTAGTATTTGTGTTGATCATAATAGCAATAACATTAATGAGTATTGGAACATTATTATTATTTAGTGAAAAAAATGATAATAAATCTTCTTTTGTAAATACAGCTACCAAATATTTAGAAAAACTAACTGATGAAATAATAAATGGTACTAATAAAAACAATTTAATGAAATTATTAAGATTAGAAACAATAACAGAAAGTGAGATTATGACAGGAGATAATATGTATTTGGTATCTAATTTTACAGAAGAACAAGTAAATATGTATAATTTATCAAGTTACATACAAGCTAGTGAAATATTAAGAGAAAATTTAGAAAAACAAATACAAACTAATTTTTCGTATAAGATAAAATCAATAGAAAAAAAACATAATAACACAATTGTTACTATCTCTTATAAAGCCTTTAATTACAATTCATATTTTAATGATTTAGGGGTACTAGAAGGAGAATTATTAACTCTAGCAGGATATGATTTAAACAATTTAGAAGAATCTGATAAAGTATTGACTGATATATATAAAGCTAAAATTAAAAGTGCTAGTATATTAAATAATTATTTAGATAGATATAAAAATAATGATAAATTAACAACAACTATTAAATTTGTAAATAATAATATTGATGATAGTAGTGAAGAATTACTTAATTATTTTTATAGTTTAAAAGGTTATAATTATGAAATGATAAATTTAACTGGAGATTCTGAATTTTTAAATATAATCCTAAAAAATATAAATTTAATAGACCCATTGTCTATTTAAAAATTGAATTAAAAGATTTTACTAATATATAGTAGAATCTTTTTTTTCTAACTATTAGAAAATTACTGAAATGACTATATTAATTTAAAACCTACTTATTAAAAATAATATTTATTATAATAATTTTATATGAATAGTAATAACGTTTACTTTTTTTAAGATTGAATATGTGTTATAATAGCAAAAGAGAAAGGAAGATATTATGGATAAATTAAGTAAAGAAGAAGTATTACATGTTGCTCATCTAGCTCGTATTTCTTTAACAGAAGAAGAAATTGAGAAGTTTAGAATCCAACTTAAAGTATTAATGGATGATATAGATAAAATTAAAGATGTCAAAGATTGTGATACTGAATTTATGTACACTCCAATTGAATTTAATGCTAAATTAAGAGAAGATAGAGTAGGGAGCATGTTAGATGCAAAAGAATCCACTTTAAATGCTCCTAAGAAAAATGGAAATTTTATTGAAGTACCGGTGATGATATATGAATAAATATTTAGACTTAAGTATAAATGAAATACATGAGTTATTAGTAAAAAAAGAAATAACTCCCCTTGATTTAGTAAAAGAAGCATTAGAAAGAATAGAAGAAAATAAGGATTTAAATGCTTTTATTACGATAAATGATAAAGTAATAGAAGAAGCTAAAAACTTAGGAGAAGTTGATAAAGATAATTTATTTTTTGGTATTCCTATTGCTGTTAAGGATAACATTGTAACTAAAGGATTAAGAACAACCTGTGCTTCCGATATTTTGGACAACTTTATACCTATATATGATGCTACTATTGTAAAAAAAATAAAAAATAATAAGATGTTAATTATCGGTAAAGCCAATATGGATGAATTTGCTATGGGTTCTACTAGTGAAACTAGTTACTTTGGAACACCATTAAATCCAATAGATAAAACTAGAACATCTGGTGGAAGTTCAGGGGGGAGTGCTAGTGCTGTTTCAGCAAATCTTGTTCCTCTTGCTCTTGGTAGTGATACAGGTGGAAGTATTAGGCAACCAGCTAGTTATACAGGAATTGTTGGAATGAAACCAACATATGGCAGAATATCACGCTATGGTCTTGTTGCTTTTGCTTCGAGTCTTGATCAGATAGGACCAATGACTAGAACAGTTTATGAAAATGCTGCTTTACTTAATATATTAGTCGGTGAAGATGAGTTTGATTTGACAAGTGCAAAAAAAGAGCCTGAGGATTTTACAAGATTAATTGGTGAAAAAATTACTGGAATGAAAATTGCTTTACCTAAATTCTTTATTAGTGAAATAGTAGATAAAGAAATAAGGAATAAAATTAAAGAAATAGTTTCCTTGTTAAAAGAAAATGGTGCGATAGTTGATATTATAGATATGTCATATTTAGATACAGCAGTAAATCTTTACCAGATAATTGCTATGGCTGAAGCTAGTAGTAATTTAGCACGTTTTGATGGAGTCCGTTATGGTTTTAGAAATAATAATGCTAAAACTATCGATGAAATGTATGAAACAACAAGAGGACTAGGATTTGGTGATGAAGTCAAAAGAAGAATAATGGTTGGCTCATACATATTAAGTGGTGCTAATGCTAAAACATATTATGACAAAGCATTAATGGTAAGAGATGATATCAAGAAAGAATTTGATCGTGTATTTAAAAAATATGATTTAATAATAGGACCAACTACTACAAGAGTTGCACCATTACTTGGAACATCAAAAGATGATCCTCATAAAGCATTTATGGATGATGTTTTAGTAATACCAGTTAACATGGCAGGTCTTCCTGGTTTGTCTGTACCAGCTGGCACTAATGATAAAGGATTACCTATAGGACTACATATTATTGGTAAAGCGTTTGATGAAGCTACTATTTATAAACTAGCAAGTTATATAGAGGAGGCGGTTACTAATGAGTAATTATATTCCAACGATTGGTATTGAAGTACACGTTGAAGTAAAAAGTAAAAGTAAACTATTCTCAAATAGTGCAAATTCATATGGTATGGCAACAAATAGTGCAGTTAATGTAATCGACTTAGGATATCCAGGAGTACTTCCTACTTTAAATAAAGAAATAATAAGACAAGGAATAAGAACAGCGCATATTCTTAATTGTAAGATTACTAAAAAAATGCATTTTGATCGTAAAAATTATTTTTATCCAGATAATCCTAAAAATTATCAGATAACTCAAAACAGAACACCTATAGGAACTGATGGTTATGTAGAAATAGAAGTAGATGGAATTAAGAAAAAAATAGGAATAGAAGAGTTACATATTGAAGAAGATACTTGTAAAAGTGCCCATCGAGGGAATGTAAGTTTACTTGATTTTAATAGAGCAGGGGTTCCTTTAATAGAAATAGTTACTAAACCATGCATTAGTAATAGTAAAGAAGCTATGGCTTATCTAACAAAATTAAAAGAATTACTTTTTTATGCTAATATTAGTGATTGTAAGATGGAAGAAGGAAGTATGAGATGTGATACTAATGTTTCTATAAGTAAAAGTGAAGTTTATGGAACAAGGACAGAAATCAAGAATATTAGTTCCATTCACAATGTAGGACTAGCCATAGAAAAAGAAATATTAAGACAAGAAAAAGTTTTAGATGAAGGTGGTAAAATAGAGGAGGAAACAAGAAGATTTGATGACAAATTAGGAGAAACGATTCTTATGCGTGTCAAAGAGACAGGCAACGATTATCGCTACTTTATTGAACCGGATATTCCTTATCTAGAATTAACTGATCAATTTATTGAAGAATCAATAAAAGCACTTCCTTTATTACCAGATGAATTAAGAGAAAAATATAATAAGGCAGGTCTTAACTCCTTACAAATAGAAAAAATAATTGCAAATCGTTCTTTAAATGACTATTTTTTAGGATTATTAAATTATAAGACTAATTATGCTATTGCTGTAAACTTACTCTTATCTGATATTTCTTCATACTTAAATAAACATAATAAATTAATTACTGATACAAAATTAACTTATGAAAAATTAGCAAATATAATTTCAAGTCTTGAAAGTGGTGAAATATCTAATAAAAATATTAAGGAACTTATTCCATCACTAATGGAAAATGATAAAACACTAGAAAATTTAAAAGAAGAGTTCAATATAAAAAACATTACAGATGATACATATATTAAAGATATCATTAATAAAGTCATAAATAATAATCAAAATAGTGTAGATGATTATAAAAACGGACATGATAGAGCCCTAAAGTTTTTAATGGGCCAAGTAATGAAAGAAACTAAAGGTAGTGTTAATCCTAAAATAGCAAGTGATATGCTAATAAGAGAATTAAATAAATGATTGATAACTAACTGATAATATTATATAATGAATATACTAGGGAAGTGATAAAATGATAAAATTTATTAAAAATAACAAGATTATGACTATTGCCTTTATATGCTGTATAATATTTGTAGCTTTAGTTTATTTTATAAAACTAAATTTTTTTCCAAATGAATCAAAGGCTTTATATGGTGATAGATTGGATGGAATTGAAGAAGTAGAAATAACTAGCAAGGAACAAAATAAAATAGAATCTTCACTAAAAGATAAAGATGAGGTTAAAGATGTATCTTGTTCTACACAAGGAAGAATTTTAAATACAATAATTACAATTAAAGATGATGTAGAATTAGACTCTGCTAAAGCATTAGCACAAACTATTATAGATAATCTAAATGAAGACCAAATTAGTTATTATGATATTCAAGTATTTATAAATAAAAATAATGATGATACAAGATTTCCTATTATAGGGTATAAGCATCAAGATAAAGATGAATTTAATTGGACTAAAGATAGATAGGAGATACCATGAATAAAAAAGCATTAATAATTTTTCCAATTTTTGTTGTTGCAATAGTTTTTATAGGTGTTTTTATATATTATAATAAGGAAGATGCTAAAACATCTTTGACTGTCAATGAAAAAAAATGGGTAGAAGAAAATGATACAAAAATGATTGATATAAATGTTGTTAATGATTATCCGTTATATGGTCTTAATGGAGAGGGTGTATTTTTTTCTTTTTTAAATGACTTTGAACAAAATGTTGGTTTAGAATTTAATAAAATAGCATATTCAAAAGATGATAATTTAAAAGAAAGTAATAGCTATAGCTTTAGAATTATAAACAATGAAGACGAATTAACTAATAATGATTTACTTATTGCAACAGATGGATATATTGCTATTGGCAAAGAATATAGTCGTATTAATAGAGTTTCTGAAATGGCTAATATTACATTTGGAGTATTTAACGAAGATACCGCAGAGATTAGTTATTATCTAAAGTCAGGTAAAAATCTTGCTTTCAAATCATATGATACCATAGATGAATTATTTAAAGCCTTGGATAATGATGAAGTAAATATGATTATCATTCCAAATATAATGTATTTAAATAAAACTATTGAAAACAATAATTATTTTATAAATTATTATTTTACAGAAATGTCTAAAAAAATAGTTTTAACCCTTAGTAATGATAAAGCAAATGCTAGACTTAACTCTATCATAAAAAAATATTTTATAAAGTGGAAAAACGATAACTATGTAGATGAATATAATAATATTTATTTTGACTATTATATTACAGAAAATAAAGTATCATCTGAAGATGATAGGGATTTAGTTAAAAAGAATTATGTTTATGGTTATGTTGAAAATTATCCATACGAAGTAGAAATTGATGGTAAAGTTTCAGGTATTGCTGGTGAATATTTAAATAGAATGAGTCGTCTTACTGATATAAGCTTTGCATACAAAAAATATAGTAGTAAAGAAGCATTAAGAAAGGCGATTGAAAAAGGCGATGTTGATATATATTTTGATTACTATAATTTTGCAAGTGTTAACAAAGACTATAAAGAAACTATCTCTACCTTTGTAGAAGATTACGTTATCTTAGGTAAGAGAAAAGATAATCATATTGTTAATTCTTTTGAAAGTATAAAAGATGAAGATATCGCTATGATTGGTAATACTTCACTATATGATTATTTTGAAAATAATAGTCGTAGTGATATAACTATCTATGATACAAATGAAGATTTAGTAGAAAATGCAAATAATAAAATGATAGTAGTAGATAAAGAAGTATATAATTTATATAAAAATACTACTTTTAAAGATTATGATATTTTATATCAAGACACTATGATGAATGATTATAAGTTTATGGTAAAAAATAATAATAGTACTTTCTACAATCTATTTAATTATATAATTACGACTAACTCATATTACAATTATCGTAATAATGGTTTAGCAGATATTAATAGATCAATAGTTGAAAGAAGTAGCTTTATGGGCTTATTCATTATTATTTTAATAATTGTTTCTATACCATTAATAGCATTAACAATTCTTTATCTATATTTGAAAAGAAAAAGAAAAATTAAAAAAGTAAGAAAAGAAGATCGCCATAAATATACGGATTTATTAACATCTTTAAAAAATAGAAATTATTTAAATAAAAAAGCTCCAGAATGGGAAAATAGTAAAGTATTTCCTCAAGCTGTAGTTATAATAGATTTAAATAATGTCAAATATGTTAATGATAACTATGGGCACGAAGAAGGAGATAAACTAATAGTAACAGCAGCTTCAACTCTAGTTAATACCCAACTTGAAAATAGTGAAATAATTAGAACAGATGGTAATGAGTTTTTGGTTTATCTAGTTGGTTATAGTGAAAGACAAGTTGAAACATATGCTAAAAAGATAGAAAAAGAAATGAAAAGTTTGCCACATGACTTTGGAGCTAGTGTTGGCTATAGTATGATAGAAGATGATATTAAAACACTTGATGATGCAATTAATGAAGCAACACTTGAAATGATGACAAGAAAGCAAGGATTAAAGTAGGAGATTGTAATGAAAAAAAGTAGGAAAATAAGAATATTTATAAGAAAAGTTATTTCTATTATTAAATTACCAGAAATGCGTATTCTACCAGGACACCTTGCTTTTTTTCTTGTCATTTCCATTATTCCTTTAATTGCTTTAGTAGGAGCAATAGGTAGTAACTTTGGACTTCCCGCAACTTCAATTAAAGAATTATTAGATTCAGTAGTCCCACAAGATATTATTAATTATCTAATTCCTAGTGGTAATACAAATAATTTACTGAGTTTTAATATGATAGTTTTTTTTAGTGCTGCTTTTATTCTAGCAAGCAATGGTACTTATTCTATTATTAATACTTCTAATCAAATATATAAGATTAAAGATAAAGGAGAACTATCAAAAAGATTAAAAGCTATTTTAATGGTTATAATATTAGTAATTTTATTATTGTTTTTAATATTGGTACCAGCATTTGGTGATATTTTGATAAAATTATTAACAACTTCTATAAATAATACAGGATTAACCGCTATAATAGAAGGAACTTATCATATCATAAAATATCCAATCTCATTATTCTTAATATATTATAATTTAAAATTACTCTATACAATTGCTCCAGATACACAAATAAGTAGCAAAAGTACTATTCCTGGTGCCTTATTTACTACTATAATGTGGTTAATTAGTTCAAAAGTATATGCATTTTATGTTGATTATTTTTCAAATTATGACATATTCTATGGAGCTATGTCTAATATTTTAGTATTGTTTATTTGGGTTTATATACTAGCTTATATTTTTACACTTGGAATGTGTTTTAATGCAACGGGAGTAATACAAGAAACATTACGATTAAAAAGAAGTGATATAGAAGAAGAACTAAAAAAGGATAATTAGTTAGTATCTAAATATCTTATATAATACTCATCAAAGGTTAGATTACTAGCCTTTATTTTTTTTGCCAATTCTACTCCTACATATCTATAATGCCAAGCTTCAAAGTTATAGGTAGTAATAGCCTCTTTATTTTGGGGATATCTTAAAATAAATCCATAATCAGTAGAGTGTTTAAGCATCCATTTATATTCATCAGTATTTTCAAAATTATTAAAGTCATCGAAAGCTTTCGTTATATCAACAACTAGTCCAGTTTGATGCTCTGAATAACCTGGTCTAGCTGAATAAGTATCAGCAATGCTAACTCCATCATTTTTAGAATAATTATCATATAAATTCTTTTGATAAGTATATGATCTATAAGCAGATATTATTCTAATATTCATCCCGTCATTTTTAGCATTATTAATCAATTTTTCAAGATTATCTTTTGCTTCTTTAACTAAATAAATATCACTTTTAGCATAACTATTATCTAAAAGTTCTAGATTATTTGGAATATAATCACTACTTAAATAATTAAACTTATTTACAAGTACATAATTAGTATTTAAATTACTAGCGGGTTTAGTATCAGTATAAAAATCTTTATCTAAATTTAAATTAACTCTAGTAACAATATCTTCATTACTAAAATTATTATTGTTACTCTTATATTTTTTATATCTTTCAAGATTATCCTCTTTATAATAAGAAATTTTTGTAAATTCATTAACATTTTCATTGGAAGTCTCTTTAATAGTATTGTTTTTTTTATTAGGATTAATATTAAATAGTAATATCATCAAAACAATGAAAATAAATACAATGATAATACTTAAAATAAAAATTATTTTTTTCATAATTAAATTACCTCTATATTAACTAATATATTAAACAACATAATTGATTTATACCATATGACTACATAATTTGTTGTAATTAATTCATTTAATTTCACTTATTTTTCACAATTTATGGATAAACTTCTATTAGGAGGGCTATATGAAAAAAAATAATAAAAAGCAGTTAATAAAAAGAGCAGTATTAATTATAGTAATTATAGTAGTAATTTGTGGATTATCTTATGGTGCATTTTTGTTAATTAGTGATATTAATGAAAAAATAGAAAAAGGTGAATATAACGATTTAACTTGGTTAAAGAATAATATAGAAATAACTAAAGATAAAACAATAGGAAATGACATTTATTCAGTTACTAAATCAAGTAATATAGACATATACAATGTAACATATCAAGAAGCAGTTCAAAGTAAATTAGATGTTTTGCTAGAAAATGAATATACTTTTGAAAATCCATTAATGATTTACAATTTATATGGTACTAATACTTTAGGACTTAATTTATATTTTAAAACAGATGTAATGAGTAAAGTGAGTTATACTATTCATGTAGATGATAAAGATATAAATGACTTCTCTAGAACTCTTTCTAATAATCAAGAAAATAATTTAACTACAAATCATCAATATCAAATAATTGGCCTTATTCCTGGTATGATTAATGAGGTTAAGTTAGAATTGAAGAATGAGAATGAAGAAGTAATTGCTACTAAAGAATTTAATATTGATCTTAGTACTATAAAAGTTAACGCACAAATAAAACTAGAAGTTAGTAATGGTGATAGTAAAGAAGAACTTACTGATGGGCTTTACTCTATGCTAGGAAATGATTCTGATGAAACTGATTATTTAGCTCTTTATGATAATGATGGAATTTTAAGAATGGAAACAGAAATTATTGGATATAGAGCGCATAGAATTTTATTCAAAGATGATAAAATGTATTATTCTATTTCTCAAACTAAAATAGCTGAAATTAATTCACTTGGTCAAGTAATAGAAGTTTATCGCACAGGACATTATCAATTACACCATGATTATGTATTTGACAATGATGGAAACTTAATTGTCCTTGCTAATAATACACTAAAGGATACTGAAGAAGATTGTATTATTAAAATAGATTTAGATACTAAAGCAGTTACAGAATTAATTGATTTTGAAGATATGTTTAAATCTTATGTTGATACTTGTAAATTAGATGAAAGTGGTTTTAGAGATGAAGGCGAAGATGGGATAGACTGGTTGCACTTAAACTCAATTGTATGGTTAGATGGAGATGTAATTCTTAGCAGCCGTGAGACTAGTACAATTTTAAGAGTTAACAATATAGAAAAAAATCCTGAACTTGTATATTTGATTTCTGATAAAACTATTTGGGAAGATACAGAGTTTAGTAACTATGTTTATGATAAAAAAGGTGATTTTAAAATTCAAGCAGGGCAACATTGTTTAAATTATGAACCTACGAGTGAAGAAGGCGTTTATTATCTTACATTCTTTAATAATAATTATGGTAAATCTAATTCTCAACCTGATTTTGATTACACAAAAATTGGTATAGAAAATACAAATGCATTCAAAGGTACAGAATCTTATTATTATGTTTATAAAGTGGATGAAAACAATAAAACATTTGAATTAATAGATAGTTTTGATGTTACATATTCAGGTATAGTAAGTAGTGTTCAAACAATGGATAATGGTAATATAATTGTTGATTCCGGTACTGCAGGTGTTTTTGCAGAGTATGATGAAAATCATGAGCTAATTAGACAATTTACGGCAAAATTGAATAAGTATATGGTATATCGTGTATTTAAATATACATTTGATGGTTTCTTTTTTGAATAAAGATAGTAAATCTATCTTTTTTATATTAGCAAAATAAATTAAGATAACAATTAAATATAATAAATACTATTAATATTTAAACTTATATTATGGTGGTTATAAGATAAAATTAAAAGCATAACATTAATTAGGAGTTGATAATTTTGAAAAAAATCTGTCTATTATTAATGCTGTCTTTACTTATAAATCCAATTTTTGTTAAAGCTTTAGAAAACAATCTTAATAATAATGATTCTTTAATTCCAAATGCTAAAGCAGGAATTTTAATGGATGCTACTACAGGAGAAATAATATATGATAAAAATAAAGATGAAAAACTTCCTGTAGCATCAATGACTAAAATGGTTGCTCAAATAATTATTTTAGAACAAATAGAAAAAGGTAAAATAAAATGGACTGATAAAGTTAAAGCTAGTAGTAATGCTTCGGGTATGGGTGGTAGTCAAATCTATCTAACAACAGGAGAAGAAATGACAGTTGAAGATATGATGAAAGGTATTTCCATGGCTAGTGCTAATGATGCCACTGTAGCGATGGCTGAATATATCGGTGGTACAGAACTAGAGTTTGTAAAAATGATGAATGATAAAGTAAAGGAATTAGGATTAAAAAATACTCACTTTAAAAATTGTACAGGTTTAGATGAAGAAGATCACTATTCAAGTGCATATGATATGGCAATTATTGCAAGAGAATTACTAAAACACGAAAAAATACTAGAATTTTCATCAGTTTATGAAGATTATTTAAGAGAAGATACAGCCAATAAATTTTGGCTTGTAAATACTAATAAATTAGTTAGATTTTATGAAGGAGCAGATGGTTTGAAAACAGGACATACCGATGCTGCAAAATACTGTTTAGCTGCAACAGCAAAAAGAGATGATTTAAGACTTATTGCTATTGTTTTAGGAGAAGAGAATAGTCAAATTAGAAATAACGAAACTATGAGTTTACTTGATTATGGTTTCAATAATTATAAAATAGAAATACTTAAAACTACAGATGATATAATTAAAGAAATAAGACTTGACAAAGCGACAAGCCCTAAAATAAGTTTAGTGCCACTTAATGATATTGCCATATTATCTAAAAAAAGTGAAGATACAAAAAAATATACTTATGATATAAAAATAACTAGTAGTGACTTACCATTAAAAATAGGTGACGAAGTAGGTAAAATTATTGTTAAAGATAAAGATGATAATAAAGTAAAAGAAGAAATATTAACAGTTACAGAAAATGTAGATAAACTCAATTTTCTAGAACTTTTAGGAAAAACATTGGTTGATATAATGATTGGTAATATGAGTTTTATTTAAAGGTTAAAATATAATAAAACAGATAATTATTCTAATTATCTGTTTTTAAGATTTTACTTAATATTATTAATTAAAAAATTATATTCACTAGCATGTCTTAATTCATCAGTCATTATAGACATAAGTAATGTATAACTATTACCACTAGGCATAGTTCCTAGTATTTTTCTATATTTTTTTACTGCATTTAATTCTCCAAATAAAGCTTTTTCTAAATTCAATTTATAATTTAAATTATTATTTGAAATATTAGTCAAAGTGTCATTTGGTATTAACTGATTAGTAAATTCATAATATAAATTTCTTAAAATTTTATTATGCTTTCGCTCATCATCTCTAATATTGCTTATTATATCTTTTTCTTTTTGGGAAGGTGCTTGATTTATTAACATATTATAAAACATTTCATCTTCTTTTTCATTAAATTTTACTAAGTAGTTTTAAAATAATTTGTAAATTAATCTTAACTATGATATCATTACTTTATAAGATAGAAAATGGAGGTAAGAAGCAATGCTAAAAAAAGATGTTATTGTAAAAAGTGTATCAGGTTTACATGCAAGACCAGGCAGTAATTTAGTAGAACTTGCTCTTACATTTAAATCAGATATAAAACTAATTCATAATGGTAATAGTATAAATGCTAAAGAAATATTAGAAGTTATGATGGGAAATATTAATTGTGGTGATAAATTAACAGTAGAAACTTCTGGAGAAGATGAGAAAGTTGCACTAGATGCAATTTGTGATTATATTTTAAAAGGTGAAGAATAGATGAAATACTTAGGTAATAAAGTGGGCAATGGACTAGCTATTGGAAAAGTATATATAATTAATACTAAAATTCCCAGAATAGAAAAGAAAAGTCTAAGTAATGAAGAAGAAATAACTAAAGAAAAAGAGAGTTTAAAATTAGTTTTAAATGAAGTTGTTAGAGATTATGAAAAATTAGGCCAAGAGGCGAAAGAAGATGAAATAAAAGATCTTTGTAATTTTTATAAAATCTTATTAAATTCTAATAGCCTTATAACATCCATGGAAGAAGAAATAACTAGAGAAAAATGTGATAAATTAACTGCTATCACTAAAGTTATGAAGACAAAGCAAGAAGAACTTTCTTTGGTAGATAATGCTTATTTAAGAGAAAGAAGTAAAGATATAGAAGATGTTACTAATAAACTTTTACGAAAAACTTTAGGTATGAAAGAGATAGATTTAAAGACTTTAACTGAAGATACAATTTTAGTAGCAGAGTCTATACCACCTTCTGTTTTATTATCAAACCATTTATCTCATGTAAAAGGAATTATTTCGGAAATAGGAGGCAAAACATCACATGTTGCAATACTTGCCGGAACTTTAGGTATTCCAGCAGTATTTGGAATTAAAGAAATTAGTAAAATTTTAACTAATGGAGAATTAATTTATATTAATGGTAATGAAGGATATATAGAAACTAATTTAACTAATACTAGAATAACAGAAATAAAAGAAAAACTAAAAAAAGAAGAATTATTAAAAGAATCATTACTAGATATGAAAGACAAATCTAGTACCACTAAAGATAATAAAAAACTTTTAGTATCTGCAAATGCTGGTGAGCTATCAGAACTTGACAAATTACTTGAACTAAATTGTGATGGAATAGGGCTATTTAGAACAGAATTCTTATTTTTAAATAGAAATGTAGCACCTGAAGAAGATTATTTGTTTAATGTATATAAAGCCTTTGCAGAAAAGATGAAGGATAAACAGTTAATTATTAGAACTCTTGATATTGGAGGGGATAAAAAATGTTCTTATTTAGATATTAATAATGAACAAAACCCTTTTTTAGGATATCGTGCTATTAGGTATTGTCTTAATAATAAAGAATTTTTTAAAGTAAGCTTAAGAGCAATTCTAAGAGCAAGTCATTATGGAAATGTAATGATAATGTATCCTTTTGTTTCTTCTTTAGAAGAAATACGTAAAGCTAACGAAATTTTAAATGAAGCAAAAATCGAATTAGCAAGTAATAATATACCTTTTAATAAAAATATAAAAGTAGGCATTATGATAGAAATCCCAAGTGCCGCTATTATGGCAAATATGCTAATAGATGAAGTTGATTTCTTTAGTATTGGTACAAATGATTTAATCCAGTATACAGTGGCAGTTGATAGATTAAATCCTACTGTTAGCAATCTTTATAGTTTTTATAATCCCGGAGTTATTAAGCTTATAAAAAATACTATAGATTCTGTTAAAAATAAAAAGGGCAAATTTGTTGGTATGTGTGGAGAAATGGCTACAGATCCATTATCAATTATTCTTTTAGTGGGTTTAGGATTAGAAGAATTTAGCGTTAATGCTAGTATGGTATTAAAAGTAAAGAAATTAATTTCATTAATAGATTCTAATGAAGCTAAAAAAATAGCAAATAAAGTATTAACATTAAAAACAAGTAAAGAAATAGAAGAATATCTAGATAATAAGGCAAGAATAATATATGGCAAATATTATTAAGGAGGATAATTATGGCAAAGAATAATATTATATTAACAAGGATTGACAATAGGCTAATACACGGACAAATAGTATGCTTATGGGCTGGTTCAGTTGGAGCTAATCTTATTGTAGTTGCACATGATGAAACAGCAGAAAGTCAAATTGAACAAAGTGTTATGAGGATGGCAGCATCTTCACTTGGATTTGATACAAGGTTCTTTACAGTTCAAAAAACAATAGATATTATTGATAAGGCTTCAAGTAATCAAAAGATTTTGCTAATATGTCAAAATCCTCATGATCTTAGAAGAATAATTGAAGGAGGTGTAGAAGTTAAGGAAGTCAACATTGGCAATCTTTATTATGATGAAGGAGAAAAGAAATTAAGTGATAAAGTTGCTGTAAATGAAGAGGAGTTAAATGATTTAAATTATATCAAAAAACACGTTGATAAAATTTACATTCAAGATACACCAGATTCATTAAAACAAGAATTTTAAGGGAGGAAGAATTTATGGAAATTACTTTATTGCAAGGAATAATTATTACATTAATAATTATGATACTTGTTATTGACAGACATCTAGAAGCATTATTTATTTTTAGACCTATTATTGTTTGTCCTATAGTTGGAGCTGTTTTAGGTGATTTAAATACTGGATTAATTGCTGGTGGTATGGTAGAACTTGCTTTTGCAGGTATTGCTGGAATTGGAGGTGCTTCTGTTCCAGAGGCATTGCTTACTAGTGTTATGACTGTAGTTTTTGCACATATTACAGGAAGCAATGTAGCAACTAGTTTGGCTTTGGCATATCCATTCGGAGTATTATTACAATTTTTATGGACTGTTAGGAATACAGCCTTTACAGCATTTAATGGGCCTGCAGAACGTTATGCTAAAGAAGGAAACATTAAAGGATTAGTTAAGTTATGCTTCTACGGAATAGTTATTACTAGTATTGCTACTGGTATATTAACATTCTTATCAGTATATGCAGCTCAAGAACCACTAAAAGCATTGGTAGAAGCAATGCCAGATTGGTTAATTAATGGTTTCCAAGTAGCTGGTGGATTACTACCTGCTGTTGGATTTGCGATGTTACTTCGTGTAACTTTAAAAGCAAAATATGTACCATATTTACTTGCTGGATTCCTATTTGCAACATTTATTCAAATAGATAACGTTTTACCTGTTGCCATTATGGGTGTTGCTTTCGCTTTAATGGAATACTATAGAAGTAATGAAAAACAAATAATAACTACTGAAGGAGGAGAAGCAAATGGCATCTAAAAAAAGAAAAAGAATTATTACAGATTCTGATTTGAATGATTTAGCTTTGCTTTCAGTGCTAAACCAAGCTTGCTTTAATTACGAAAGAATGCAAAGCATTGGTTTTACTGCCTCTATGGGACCAGCTTTAAAGAAAATATATAAAGATGATCCTAAAACATTAGAGAAAGTATTACATGATAATCTAGAATTTATTAATACTCACAATACTTTATTACCTTATTTACAAGGTTTAATGCTATCCTTATATGAAGGAAAAGAAGATCCAGATACAGTAAAAAAAATAAAAATATCTTTATTTGGACCATTAGCAGGAATTGGAGATGCTTTATTCTGGTTTACATTACTTCCTATAATGGCAGGAATTTGTGCATCACTATCTAGTCAAGGAAATGTAATAGGGCCAGTACTATTTTTCTTAGTATTCTTATTAGCATTCATGCTTCGTTTTCCATTAGCAAGAATTGGTTATAAGACTGGTACTGCAGCACTTGATAAAATTCAAGAAAATACTAAACGAGTAAGTAATGCAGCTTCTGTTTTAGGTGTTACAATATTAGGCGGCTTAATTGCAAGCTATGTAACATTAAATGTTAAGACAGTTATTGATATTGGTCATGATGCAACAGTTAGTTTACAAACAGACTTCTTTGATAAAATACTACCTAATATATTACCTTTTGCATTTACCTTCTTAATTTATTTCTTATTAAGAAAAAAAGTAAATACAACAGTATTAATTTGTGGAATAATAATATTCGCAATATTGTTCTCATTTCTTGGTATACTTTAGAAAAAAGCCAACAAGGCTTTTTCTTTTTATCTAAAAATGCTATAATTTATATAGGAGGGTAGTGATTAGTTTGCAAATAATAATAATTACAGGGCACAATCGTTTTGCAAGTGGAATCCTAAGTTCACTTACTATGATTGCAGGAGTTAAAGAAAATATTTATGCAGTAGATTTTTTAGATAACGATAATGATAATACTCTTGAAGAAAAAATAAAAAATATCTTAAAAGAAAATAATGATAAAGAGGTCTTATTTGCTTGTGATTTGATGGGAGGAACACCATTTAAAATGGCCTCTAAATTAGCATTCACTAATGATAATTATGAAGTAGTCGCGGGTATTAACTTAGGCGGTTTAATAGATACATCTATGAAATTAAATAAAATGAATATCAAAGAGTTAAAGACATCATGCAAAGAAGCAACTATTAAATCAGTTATCTCATTAGAAAAAATATTGCCACAAAAAGAAAAAGAATCATCCGAAGGAATTTAATGATTCTTTTTCTAATTAATTTTAAAATGTATTAGTTCTATTTCTTAAAATAGGAACATGGTCTTGATATGTCCCTTTAATAAATGCCATTTCAGAAGATAATAATTGCATAATTATAACTGCTTCATAATAAGCATAAATGCTTATCTTTTCATCTATTAAAATGGCTCTATCACTAATATTTGCAATTTCTTCATCATTAGTAATTACATAAGTTTTAGCTTCGGTATCTTTTAAATAAGTAACAATTTTTTTTATATCAGAATTAGTATTACTATCAATTGCAAATAAAATTACAGGATATTTACTACTAGTACAAGCTAAAGGACCATGACAAAATTCACTAGCTTTAAATGAAATTACAGGTACTAAAATAGTTTCCATAAGCTTTAAAGCAAATTCTTTAGCAATAGAGTAGCTATAACCCCTGGAAATAGAAAATCCCATTTCCATATTAACTAATTCTTTAGCCATAATTTTAACACTGTCGTAATGATTTAATCCTTTTTTTATTGCCTCAAGATACTTATCATCATCAAAATTATCTTCTTCATCACTTAAATATAAAGCAAGTTTTGTTAAGATGTATAAAGTTGTTGTAAACCCTTTAGTAGCAGCACCTGACTTAGCTTCACCAATCTCGTTAAAAATATGCTTATCAGTTGCTTCTGCAACCAATGAATTAGGATTATTAGTAATAGCCATAGTATAGGCACCACTTTCTTTTGCTTTTTTTAAAACAGTACTTACATCATATCCTTTACCAGATTGGGATATAGCAATAACAACTGTATTAGATAAATCTAAATTTTTATCATAAACAGTGAAAATGGAAGGGTCAGCCATCTCGACAGGTTTCTTATAGTGTAATTCTAAAAAATATTTACCAAATATTCCCCCATGAGTAGAAGTACCTCTTGCCACTATCATAATATTTTTAGGATTAAACTCTTTAATTTCCTCAGCAATAGCAGGAATTACTTCTTTATTTTTATTAATACAATTTTCTAAAGCACTAATTTCTCTAATTTCTTTTAACATATTAGTATCATTCATTAATAATCATCTCCTTACTTTAATTGTATCACATAATAATAAAGTTAGTATTAGTAAATTTCTAATATTAATATTTACTTTTTTCATCAATAAATTATTTATTAAGATACTAATTTTTCTTAAATTAACCTAAATGAAAATAAAAAAAGAAAATTAATTCTTTTACTTTTCTTTTGCAATTAAAACTATTTCTGTAGGAAAAATATTACCTCCATAATATCTTAAATAAAAGTTATAATTATTATTAATATCTTTAATTAATTTAGGTAATCTAATTAAATCATTAAATCCATGATAAATAGAAATTAAAAGAGTAGGTTTATCATTTTTAATATGATTAATAGAGCCAAGTAAAGCTTTATATTCAGATCCTTCTATATCCATCTTAATAATATCTATTTTTTCTTCTATATCTAAATCAAGTGTAACAGCCTGTATTCCTTCATTGTTTTCTATTATAGTATTAGCAGAAGTATCTACCATACTAGTATTAACAACAACATTTGTTTCTTTATCATATAACGCTTTGTTTTTGACAATAATATCTTTATTAAAAGTAAACTTATCTTTTAAAGTAGCTAAAGAAGTATCAGTAACCTCATAACAATATATTTTCTTATATTCTTCTAAATAAGAATCAAGAAAATCATCAACACTATCTCCAATATAAGTCCCCACATCAACATAAATAGTATCCTTATTAGTAGTAACTAAATCAAGATCAAAGTAATGCTTATAACAATCATCTTTAACCTCCTTTAATAAAGTAAAGTCATAATAATAATAATTTTTTAAAATAGCAAGTAATATTTTCTTTGATTTATAATCATGGAGATTTTGATAAAGACTAACTAATTCATTTAAATTGTTTTTAAGAAAACTACTTACATTAATTAATTCATCATAAATATTATTATTAGTATCTAATTTGCCCCAAAAAGTAAAATTATTAAGAAACGTTTCTATATTACTTCTTAAATCTTTATTTAAAGATAAAAATTTCTTCTTAATATTTAAATAAATATCTTCTTTCTTCATTAGTTCTAACTTTTTAATTAAACTAAAAAAATCATAATCAATTTTATTCATTAAACTATCACCAATATAATTTATGTTTAATTAGAATAATTTATTTGAATATAATATAAATAAAAAATCACATTATAAAAATTTATACTAATATAGTAGTTAATTTGACTTATAAATGTAAATAGTGTACAATACAATTCACGTTAAGGAGGATTATTATGATTAAAACTTTACTTTCTACATTAGCAACAAATACTACTTGCACTTCTTATGGAATTACTGCGAGCACTTTAAATGAAGATGGTCAATTAACCTTGCTTACTACATATGCTACCACTAGTAGTAGCATATTATCTAACTTTAATAATAGCACTACTATTGAAATAAATTGCGCTGAAGCTTATATTGAATCCCTATCAGTAGAAGAACTTGCAGAATTGACAACATTGGCAGATAACAAAATAAGTGAACTATCTGAAAACAATAGTATTGCAAAAATTAAAATATTAAAATAAACTAAAAAGTTTATTTATTTTTATAATTAAGGGGGTATTTTATGCTAAATATTAAAGAAGATTTTATATTAATATTTAAAGCTAAAAAAATTGTTATCCCTAAAGGATTAACAGAAAAAGAACAACAAGAATATAAAAATAGAATATATAAACGCAAAAAAGAATTACATGAAAAATTAGGAGCTTTAAAATTTAGAGAGTTAGTATTTAAACTTGAAAAAATAAAGTTTAAAGTTATGAAAAAAATATGCCCAAATTTTATTTCATATTATGAAAAATGGTGTGATTTTAATACCAAAAGAATGTTAAAAAAAGCAAAAAATAATAACGAAGCAGAATTAATAGAATTTAACAATAAGTTGTCAAAATTAAAAATGCGTAAGGAATGGAATAAGGAAGAAAATAGAAATTATCATCTTGATAATAAATCTCCTTCACAAATCATTAATTATTTAAACTGGAATAAAATGGTTCATCAAAACAATCTAAAAAAAGATGCAATAATTATACCTATACTTTGGTTAGGCACTTATTTTTCTTTTCCATTTGCACTACCTTTACTTATATTTAGTTGTGGAAGTGTTTTTATTAATTTACAGTGTATAAATTTACAAGAACATAGTATTGCAAAATATGAGTTATATAAAAAAGTATTAATAAAAAAAGAGCAAAGAAATTTGTTAAAACAAAAAAAGGAACATATTAAAGCAAAAAAAATGATGGGGAATATCATTTTAAAAAACAGAAAAATCTTAACTGTTGAAGAAATTGTAGAAAATATAAAAACAAAGGAACAAGCTGAACAAATTAGAGAATGGGCTTTGTCAATGTTAAATAAGAATAATATGACAGATTTTTCTAAAAAGAAAGTTAAATAATTAAGTTTATATTTTTAGAATGTTCAATTAGAAAAATAAATCTAATTATTATATATTTTTACTTATTTCAATTATTAAATCCATATTATCATCATTAGCCATAATGTTTTTATGTATCTCATTACATTTTTTACATTTATAAACAATTTTATAAGTATCCTTAAATTTTTCAATGGAAATAGGTTTCAATAATCCTTTACATTTATTAAACCTATCACCAGGCATGATATCAACGTGTTTAGAATAAAGACAATAAGGACAATGATCTCTTGCAGTATATTTTAAAGGTAATACTTTCTTACCACAATTTTCGCAAATAAATTCTTCATCTTTCATTGTAAATCTTTTCATAACAACTCCTCGTTTCCTATTAAAAATATTATATAACATATATCATATCTTTATCAAATAATTTGAAAAAAGATATTATTGTTGATATAATTAATAAAGAAAGGTAAGGAGCTTACTATGGATTTAAAATTAGAAGTATTTGAAGGACCACTTGATTTGCTCCTTCACTTAATTAAAGAAAATAAAATGGATATTTTTGATATAGAAATAGATTCTATTACTAAACAATATTTAGACTATATTCATAAAATGAAAGAACAAAATTTAGATATATCATCAAGTTATTTAGTGATGGCTAGTGAATTAACTTTAATAAAAGCAAAAATGCTATTACCAAAACCTAAAATAGAAAAAGAAGAGGAAGAAGTAGATCCAAGAGAAGAACTTGTTTCAAGATTGTTGGAATACCAAGCTTATAAAGAAATAACTAAAACATTAAAAGAAAATGAAAGTAAAAGGCAAAAAATACATACTAAATTACCGGAAAATATAAATAATTATATTAATAATGATACTACTATCAAAGGAGAAGGATCTATTGATTTATTAATAGATGCTTTTAAAAAGTTTTTAGAAAGAAAAAATGAAGAGAAGCCACTTGCAACTAAAGTAACTATGAAAGAAATAACAGTATCATCTAGAAAACTAGAAATAAGAAGCATCTTAAAAAAAGAAAAGAAAATAAGTTTCTTTAAGTTATTTCCAGTTACTACAAAAGAATATATAGTTGCAACATTCCTAGCAATACTAGATATGGCTAGGAAAAAAGAATTAACTATTAAGCAAGATGAATTATTTAGTGATATAACAGTAGAGGTGATGAAGTAGTGAATTTAAAAGCAGTTATAGAAGGACTCTTATTTGTAGTAGGTGATGATGGTCTAGATTTAAATGAAATTAGTAAAATAATACAAACTACTAAAGAAGAGACTAAAGAATTAATAAAAGAATTACAAAAAGATTACCAAAATAATGATAGGGGTATTAGAATAGATTTTCTTGGAGATAAATTAAAATTAACTACCAAGAAAGAACATAATATTTATTACCAACAACTACTTACTAATGAAGATAGTAATACACTAAGTCAAGCAGCATTAGAAACTCTTGCAATTATTGCATATAACCAACCAATTACAAGAGTTAAAGTGGATGAATTAAGGGGAATATCTAATACTCATATTATAAGAAAATTAGTTGCTAAAGGACTAATTAAAGAAAGTGGACGCAGTAATTTACCAGGTAGACCTATATTATATGAGACAACAAGCGAGTTTTTAGATTATTTTGGACTTTCATCTATTAATGATTTGCCTGATATGAGAGACTTTTTGCAAGAAGAAACAATAGTACAAGAAGATGAAGTGGATTTATATCAGTCAAAATATAAAGAAGAAATTTAAATAAAATATATACAGATTATAGAAAAATATGCTATAATCTATTTATGCCTGTATGGCGGAATTGGTAGACGCGGTAGACTCAAAAGCCAGCATGATATTAAAAAAAAACAAACTTGTATAATGTTGTACAAACTGTTGTATTTATAAGGGATTGCTTGTATATTGGCAATCTCTTTTTGTGTGTTTAAACTTGATTTAAGTGGGGAATTAGGTGGGATTATATCAAACCATTTTGATTATATTTGTATTACATATTTACTTGTGGTAACATATGTAGCAAGGAAGTGAGGTAATTATGAATAAAGAGATAAACGAATTAGCAAAAACAATTAATTCTAATGATTTAATACTCGTAGGAGGAAGAACATACACTGGTAAGACATTTTTTAGTTTGAAATTAGCAAGTGAAATAGCAAGTGAAAATAATAAAAAAATATTATTTTTTAATTTTGAGAGTTCACCAGAATTTTTATATTCACGTATT
>CALVRG010000028.1 GCA_944358505.1 uncultured Bacilli bacterium
ATGAATGTTATAATTGCAAATGAAGCTAAAGAAATGTTATCTAGTTTAGATATTGATGTTATTAAAAGTATTGATGGTGTACATTCAGCTGATGAGATTGTTGACATGTTTAAAAACTTCTTCTATGCAAGAATGATTTTAGATGTAACCGCTATTAAAGATTATGATAATATAACTAATATTCAAAAAATCTCTATTGGCCTTGATGCTGATAAGATTATTCTTGTGCTTCCTAATAGTGAAATGTCAACTTCAAGTAGTTATTTATCTAAAATAATTTCCATGGGTATATATAATTTCACTACTAATATAGATGGTGTTAAGTATTTTTTAGAGCATCCTAATACGTATAAAGATGTTGCTCATATACAACAATTAAATGATATATCAAGTGCTATTAGTGATAAAGTAGTTGCAGGTTCTAGAGTTATTGGAATTAAAAATATTACGGATCACGCAGGAAGTACTACTTTTATTTATATGTTGAAGAAAGAATTGGAACAGTCATTTGGTATGAGTGTTGTTGCAATTGAAGTTAATAGACATGATTTTTCTTATTTTAATAGTCAGAATATGATTTCTATTGATGATGAGCATTTAATGACTGAAATAGTTAAACATAAGGATACAGCTGTTATTCTTATTGATTTAAATGATTCTAGTAATGAGGGTGCTTGTAGTGATGTTTTATATTTGATTGAACCATCAAGTATAAAACTTAATAAACTTATGAGAAAAAATCGAAGAGTATTTGAAGAATTAAAGGGTAAAAAGATAATTCTTAATAAGAGCTTACTTACCAATAGTGATATCATGGATTTTGAATATGAAGGTAAAACTAAAATATTTTATAATATACCACCTTTAAATGATAGAATCAAAAATCCTGTACTTAGTGATTTTCTATCTAAAATTGGTCTTATTAATAAACCAAAGGATAAAGACGATGGTGGAAAAATATTTGGCTTATTTAAAAGATAATAATTGACAATTTTTATTAATTTATATATTATTATTGTAGTGAAGGAGAATGTTTATGTTTAATTTAAGTTTAATGAATATGGTACAAGTTTTGGATACTGTTAATCCAGATAGTCCTTGCCATGGCTTTGATTTTATAGTTAGAATTATTAAAAATGGGTTATTTCCTATTTTACAAATTGGTATTCCAATAATTTTAATAGTTTTAGGTACTTTAGATTTAGGTAAGGCAGTTATATCAAGTGACGATAAGGCTGTTAAAGAGGCACAAGGAAAATTAATTAAAAGATGTATTTATGCTATTGCTGTTTTCTTTATAGTTACACTTGTTAATTTGTTGTTTACTATGGTTGGTAATATAGCAGGTGATGCAGCTCCAGGATTAACAGAGTGGAGTCAATGTTGGTCTAATCCTCAAGATTAATTTTATTTAAATAGCAATAACAATTGCTATTTATTTTATTTTAAATGGAGTTTATATGTATATATTTCAAGTTTTAGATGAAGTTATAAATATTGAAAGTAATTGTTATGGATTAGATTCTATAATAAGGGTTATTAAAGAGGGCATTTTCCCTATAATACAACTTATAATACCTATAATTTTAATAGTTCTTTGTACTTTAGATTTAGGTAGGGCAGTTATATCAAGTGATGATAAAGAAAATAAAAAAATTATTAAAAGAATTGTTAGAAGATGTGTCTATGCTATATTAATATTCTTTTTAATTACTATTATTAATCTAATATTTACAATTGTTAGTAATATTACTGAAAATGAGGATTTAATTAAATGGAGTCAATGTTGGAATTATTATAGTGAAGCTTAACGTGATTAATTTGTGTGGAAAATATTTAAGTAAAATTTATTTAAATAGCAATTGTTATTGCTATTTTTTTATGTTATACTAAAAATATGATTGGAGTGCTTTGCTATGGGAAAACATAAAATACTTAATTCATTATTCTTTGCCTTTGTATTTTTGTTATTATTTAGTACTGTAAAAGTTGATGCTTATGCAAAAAATGACTGCTTAGATGATAAAACATGTGTTGCAGTTTGTAATTATTACGTTGGTGAGTATTCTTCTAATAATGTTTATAAAAGTACTAATTTTGCTATATATTATTATTTTGATAAAAGTTGGGCTATTAATGCAAGTGGAAACTTGGTTAATGTTGCTACCTTACCTGATAAGGACTTTTCTTGGACAGTTAAAGAGGGATCATTTAATCATATTTTTTCTGATAGTGGTAGGCCTAAAATTTATTTAAGACCTGAATCTAAATTTGAAGATTTTAAGTCATCTAGTTTCGTTTGCCCTAAATATCTTTATTTAGATGAGGCGTGGTTAGCTGGTGATAATGAACTTTGTTTTGATAATGATAATGAATCTTGTAGTGAAATAGGTATTCTTCATGGATTAACTAATTTTAAAAAAGAATCAAAAAAAACAAAGGATTATGATTTAAAAAGCGAAATTGAAAAATATGTATCAAAATTAAAATTAGAAGATTATGACTGTAAAGATTTTGTTAAAGATGCTGATAAAAAAAATAATGATGATAAAGATGTTACACTTTCTAATAGTATTACAAGTTTTATTGATGGTTTGGTTGGTGATAAGTTTTTTTATGGAAAAACTGTTCCTTCTTTTGCTCGATCTTATACTCAAAATGATAGTTCTATTAGTAGTTCTATTGATAATAAGGTAAACTCTTGTATTACTGAATTTAAAAATGATGAAGATCTTTCAGATGAAAAACGTAATGAATATATTGATATTTTAAATAATTTAGATAAGGATGAAATTTCTTCAAATGTTATTGATAGAATAGATGACTTAAAAAGAAGTGTTAGTAATGCTACTATTGAAAATTGGAATAATCCTATGGAATGTGAAGATATTTTTGATTTTGATGAAGAGGGCTCTGTTGGTTGGATTTTAAATCTTATTTTTAATTATATTAAAGTTTTGGGGCCTGTATTAGTTGTTTTACTTAGTTCTGTTGATTTTATTAAAGCTGTGTTGGGAACTGATGAAAAAGCTATGAAAGAAGCCCAATCTAAATTGATTATTAGATTAGTTATGGCTATTGCTTTGTTTTTAATTCCTTCTATTGTTCAACTTTTATTAAGTTTTATAAATCAAGCTTATTGTGGATTCTAAAAGTAAATAAAGTTAAGTTTTAAAATGAAAGTGAAGTGGTTATTATGTTTCAACCATTAATTGATTGGTTTAATAATGCGATTCGATCTCTTTTTTCTTTGCTTGATTCTGTTGGTTATTTTCTTTTGAGTGGTGTATATAACATTTTCTTTACGGTTGCTAATGCAAAAATATTTGAGGGCGATGTTATAAATGAGTTTTTTAGAAGAATTCAATTGATTCTTGGCATCATTATGATTTTTAATTTGGCAATTACAGCCATTAACATTATTATTAATCCTGATTTATTTAAAGACAAGGAAAAAGGTGCTGGGAAAATTGTTTTTAGGATAGCTTTATCATTGGTAATGTTGTCTCTTGTTGCACCTATAAATTTTGGTACATCTGAAGATGGCAATGATTTAAATACGCAAATAAGTAATAATGGTATTTTATTTGGATTTTTATATCAGTTTCAAGATAGTGTTATGAAAGATAATATATTAGGTAAATTAATTTTGGGTAGTACAACAGAAACTAACGAGGGAAATTACGGTGATCTTGATAATATGAGTGATGTTGGTATTGATTTGGCAAATACTGTGGCTAGAGCTTTTATTACGCCAACTTTAAAAGATTCGGATAATGATCCTGATGTTGATCCACATAATATAACTGAAGATGATGTTGCTTGTACTGAAGCTATTACAGATTATGAATATCAGAGTATGGATTATAATGCTTTAATTAAATATATTAATGATACATGTGAGTCTGATGGTGGAGAGGTATATGTTTTTTCTTATACTCCTCTTGTTGGTTTTATTTGTACTATCATTATGATTGTTATTATTATAGGATTTACACTTGATGTGGCAGTGAGGTCTATAAAACTTGTTATTTTAAGACTTATAGCCCCAATACCGATTATATCTTATATGGTTCCAGGGCAAGAAAAAAATGGTGTTTTTAGTAATTGGGTAAAAACTTTATCTTCAACTTATTTAGATTTATTTACAAGGCTTATTATTATTTATTTTGGTGCTTATGTAATTATACTAATAAGTAAAGGTAATGTTGATCTTTGGGTAAATGGTCCAGGATTCTTTACTTCTTTACTTGCTACTGTATTTATAATTATTGGTGTTTTGATGTTTATGAAGCAGGCTCCAAAATTCTTTCAAGATATGTTAGGTTTGAAAGGCGATGGTAAGTTATTTAGTGGAATTGGTACTATGTTAGGGGCAGCAGCTTTAACTGGTGGTTTAGTTGGTTCTGTTGCTAGTGCCGCACAAACTGGTTATGCTGAAGGGCGAGAAATGGGACGTGGTAAGTTTAAAAGTGCTGTGCGTGGAGTTACTGCTGGAGCCGGTGGTTTTTTAGGTGGTGCCTTTTCTGGTGGTGCTGCTTTACTTACTGCTGATAAGAGAAAGGCTTCTGCCGTTAGGGCTGCAATGCAAAAAGGAATTGCGAGAAGAGCTTCCGGTTCTACTTTGTTTGGTCGTGGTAATGAGTATATTAATAGTATGCTTACAGGTTCAACTACTGCAGATCGTTATGATTCACAGATTGCTGCATATAATAATTTTGCTGATTTATTCTCAAGTTTTGATGCTCAATCTGATGCTGATAGTACGTGGTTAGATCCTACTACTGGTAGGTCTGTAAAAGATTTAAAAGAAAGGTATGATTTATTACAAGCTTCTAATGCTTCTACAGCTGATGTTGAACGTGCAAGAGATGAATGGAAAGATGCTAAAAAGGCATTTCAAAATGCCGTTATTGGAGGATATGATGGTAGTGCTATTGCTCGACAAATGCAAGTTGATTATGCAAATGCAAGGAGACTTGTTGGATCTGCTGGTTTGAAAGTTGGCGATATGAGTGATTCAGGTAAATTTAAAACTGCTTCGCATACTGCAAAAAATGAGGCACGTAAT
>CALVRG010000029.1 GCA_944358505.1 uncultured Bacilli bacterium
ATTTAGTTGGTTATACTATTAATGTTGAAAAAAGCTGATGATTTTATAAATCAATATAATTTAGAATGAGGAAGTGATAAAAATGGATAATAAAGAGAAAAGTTTGGCATCACAGCGTATCGGGTGGTTTCCAGGACATATGCAAAAGACTAAAAGAGAGATTAAAGAAAAATTAAGCTTAATAGATATAATTTATGAAGTAATAGATTCTAGAATGCCCATATCATCAAAAATTAAAGATATAGATAATTTAGTTAAAGATAAACCAAAGATTTTAATAATGACTAAATATGATTTGTGTGATAGAAAAGAAACCGATAAATTTATTAAATATTATGAAAACCTTGGCTATATGGTAGTAGCAGTCGATTTAATGAATAATAATAACATTAAGAAAATACTTGAATTAAGTAATAAAGTTAGTGATAATCTTAATGAGAAGAGAAAATCTAAAGGATTAAAGCCTCGTAATTTAAGAGCATTAATTGTTGGTATTCCCAATGTAGGTAAGAGTACTTTAATAAATAGATTAGTTGGAAAAAAAGCAGCAGGAGTAGGGAATAAACCAGGTTTTACTAAAAGTCTTACTTGGATTAGAGTTAATAAAAACATTGATTTATTAGATTCGCCAGGAATACTTTGGCCTAAACTTGAAAATCAAGATGAAGCGACAATCCTTGCAATATTTTCATCGATCAAAGAAGAAATACTAAACAAAGAGTCTCTTGCGCTTGATGCAATTAAACTATTAACTAGTCTTTATAAAGAGAAGTTTGAAGATAGATATAAAATTTCTACTAATGATTTAAAAGAGATAGAAGTACTAGAATCCATTGCTAAAAAAAGAGGCGCTATTAGTAAAGGCAATAATATTGATTACGAAAAAGCTTCTACAATTATTTTAAATGATATAAAAAACAATGCCTTTAAAGAAATAACATTAGATAGACTTAAATAAAAAAAAGAAATGTGCGTGTACACTATCCACATTTCTTTTTATTGCATTTTATTAACTGCTTTAGTAAGTCTTGATTTTAATCTAGCAGCTTTATTTTTATGAACTAGACCACTAGTGCAAGCTTTATCAACTCTTTGTAGTGCAATATTTAATTTATTGCTAGCTTCATCTTTACTACCAGCATTAACTGCTTTTTCACAATTTTTAATAGCAGTTCTCATACTAGATTTAACTAAAGTATTAACATCTGCTTTTCTTGCATTACTACGTACTCTTTTCTTAGCACTTCTAATATTTGGCATTTTTTCACCTCACTTTTTATAAACAATCTAATTCTACCAAATAATACAACATTTTGCAAATATTTTTGTATATTTTGTTAATACTATAAAAAAGAGAGGAAGTAGTGATAAAAATGCATGAAGTCGATTTAAGCAAATACAAACTAAGAACTGATTTAATTACAGAAAATATCAGCAATTATAAACAATACCAAAAAGAAGTAGAAATATATAAAAACATAAAAATAGAAACTATTAATTTAGATGATAAAACAGCAAAGTCAATAAATAAAAAAAAAGGTATTTATAAAACAATTTATTTTGAAGATGCAACAGATGAAGAAAATTTTAACACTCTATTAGAAGCTAGTACTAAAGCAATTAAAGACTTAATAAATAAAATAAAAATTAAAGATGATTATAGTTGTTTAGTTGTAGGATTAGGTAATAGAAAAGCAACACCAGATGCACTCGGACCATTAACTGTTGATAGCATAAAAATAACAAGAGAAATAGTAGAACTTGGATTTTCCCTTGATAATAAATATAGAATAATATCATCACTAGTACCAGGGGTAATGGGAACAACAGGAATAGAAACTAAAGAAATAATTGAAGGAGTAATAGAAAAAATCAAACCAGATTTTTTAATAGTTATAGATGCTCTTGCAGCTAGTAACCTTGAAAGAATAAATAAAACTATTCAATTAACTGATACAGGTATTCATCCAGGCAGTGGTCTTTTAAATAACCGACATGAAATAAGTAAAGAAACACTAGGTGTTCCTGTTATAGCTATAGGAATACCTACAGTAGTAGATGCTACAACTATTGTAAGCAATACTATTAATTATTTATTTAGACATTTTTCTTATGAAAAAGAAAATATTGATAATCAAAAAGTAAAACTTATCCCACCATCTAGTAGAAACTATAAAGAATATGATAAAACTCTAAATAAAGAAGAAAGAAAAGAAATAATGGGTTTAATTGGAAATTTAGAAGATAATCAAATAAAATCTCTTATAGCTGAAGTATTAACACCTCTTGGATACAATCTTTTAGTTACACCGAAAGAAATAGACTTTGTTATTAGTAAATTAAGTAGTTTATTAGCAAAAGCCATAAATAAAAGTTTAGAATTAAACTAATTCGACATAATTTTAAAAACTCTCTTATTACAATATAATAAAGGAGAGTTTTTATGAAAAAGAAATTTATAACCAATAATAAAAAGAAAAAAAAAACAAAATTTAAACTTATTTTTCTTTTTCTATTAGTTTTATTTTCTTTCTTATTAACAATTAAAGTATTATCTAAAATCCACCTACAAAATAGTAATGATGAATTAGTAAAATTCTTAATCGAAAATAATAATCCTTTTATTATAAATAGCAAGTCTAATTATAGTTATTTTCATAAGTTTATGACTAAATTAATAGATTTAGATTTATCTAAACCTTTAACAATTTTAAATACTAATTATAAAGGATTAACTAAAAAAGAAAAAGTAGAAAAAGAAGTAGCAACAGTAAATAATAATGAAAATATAACAAGTACAAATCCCACTATATACTTATATAACACACATGATACCGAAGAATATAAGGCAACATCTTTTGCAGAGTATAGTGTTATGCCAACAGTTAAACTTTCTGACTATGTAATAAAAGAAAAATTAGAAGAAGCGGGATTTAATGTTTTAATAGAAGAACAAACAATAAAGAGCATTAGAAGTAGTTTGGGTTTAAATTATGCAGGAAGTTATAAAGCTAGCCGTGTTTTAATGGAAGAAGCAAAAAGTGAACATCCTACTTTAAAATATTTTATAGATATTCATAGAGATTCTATTTCACATGATAAAACTACTCTAATCTACAATAACAAGAATTATGCTAAAGTGTTATTTATAGTAGGTCTTGAAAATCCAAATTATCAAGAAAATCTAGATTTTACAACAAAAATATCTGAAAGTATTAATCAAAAAATTCCTAATTTATCTAAAGGGATTTATAAAAAATCAGGAGAAGGAGTAAATGGTATTTACAATCAAGATTTTTCAAATAGAACCATCTTAATAGAAATAGGTGGGCCGGAAAATACAATAGATGAAGTATATGAAACACTATTAGTTATTAGTGAAAGCCTAAAAGAGGTGATTATAAATGACCAAGGCTAATATTGTTAAACTTATTATTTTGATATTGGTTTTTCTTTTCTTTGTTTTATATTTTATGCAAGCTAGTGGATATACAGAATATAATAAAAACAAAGAAAATATGTTAAGCCAAGAAGAAATACAAAAATATGAGAAAGATATTGCAAGTGGAAAAGATGTTTCTATAAAAGATTATTTAAATAAAGAAAAAATTAACTATGATAATAATATATCGAATTTAGGATTAGATGTATCTTATTTCATAGAAAAAGTTTTTAATAAAGGAATGAATGCTTTCTTTAATATGTTGAATGAAGCTGTATCATCATAAAACATTATATTGAATAAAGAGTTAAAACATTTAAAAATTAACTCTTTTTTTATAAAAAAATAAAAATAATATAGAAAGTATGTTAAAATATAATACAATACTATATACTTTTTATAGTGACTAAAAAATTCTAATAATTTAGAAGTGAAGGGCAGGTGTAGTCGAGTTAATCGACAATTTTTATGAAACAAGATAATATTCGTAATTTTTCCATAATAGCACATATAGATCATGGCAAAAGTACTTTAGCAGATCGTATATTAGAAGAAACTAAAGCAGTAACAGAAAGAGAAATGAAAGATCAATTATTAGATTCGATGGATATTGAAAGGGAAAGAGGAATAACTATAAAATTAAATGCTGTTTCCATTAATTATGAATACAATAATGAGAAATATCTTTTAAACTTAATAGATACTCCAGGTCATGTGGATTTTTCTTATGAAGTAAATAGATCATTAGCTTCTTGTGAGGGTGCTATTTTAGTAGTAGATGCTACACAAGGAATAGAAGCGCAAACATTAGCAAATCTTTATCTTGCCCTTGATAATAATTTAACTATTATACCTGTTATAAATAAAATAGACTTACCAAGTGCTAATATCCAAAAAGTTGAAGAAGAATTAATTAATTTAGGATTTAATAAAGAGGACATAATTCTAACAAGTGCCAAAACAGGAGTAGGTATTAAACAATTATTAGATGCCATTATAAAAAAAATTCCTTCACCAAAAGGGAATAGTAATGAACCATTGCAAGCTTTAATTTTTGATAGTATTTTTGATTCTTATCGCGGTGTTTTAACAGCAATTCGTGTTTTTAATGGTAAAGTAAAAAAAGGCGATATTATATATATGTTAGAAAGTAAAGCTAGCTATGAGGTATTAGCAATACTAAAAAATACTCCTAAAGAAATAGAAATAGATAGTATCTCAACAGGAGAAGTTGGTTATATTTATGCCTCAATTAAAAGCATTAGTGATGTTCATGTAGGTGATACAATTACACTCAATAAAACTAAAGATAATATAACCCCACTGCCAGGTTATAAGTCTCTAAAAAGTGTAGTTTATTGTGGCTTATACCCACTTGAAAATAACCAGTTTGAAGAATTAAGAGACTCACTTGCCAAACTAAAATTAAATGATGCAGCTCTTACATATGAGCCAGAAACGTCAGTAGCTTTAGGATTTGGGTTTAGGACAGGATTTCTAGGTTTACTACATATGGAAGTTACAATAGAAAGAATAAAACGAGAATTTAATATTGATGTAGTAGCCACAACTCCTTCAGTAATATATGAAGTAATACTTACAGATAATACCAAAGTTTTAGTAGATGCTCCAAGTAAAATGCCACCAAAAGTAAAAATAAAAGAAGTAAAAGAGCCATTTGTAAAAACAACAATTTATACCCCAAAAGAATTTATAGGATCTTTAATGGAATTATGCCAAGATAAAAGGGGAAGCTTTATTAATATGTCATACTTAGATGATCAAAGAGTATGCCTTATCTATAAATTGCCACTTTCTGAAATAGTATATGATTTTTTTGATAAATTAAAATCAATTACAAAAGGATATGCTTCATTTGACTATGAATTAATAGGATATGAAGCAAGTGATTTAGTAAAATTAGATGTTCTATTGAATGGAGAAATAGTAGATGCACTTAGTGTAATAGTTCATAAAGATTTTGCATACAATAGAGGTAAAACGATAGTTAATAAGTTAAAAGAAGAAATTCCAAGACAATTATTTGAAATACCAGTACAAGCTAGTATAGGTAACAAAGTAATTGCAAGAACTGATATAAAAGCCTTAAGAAAAGATGTTCTTGCTAAATGCTATGGAGGAGACATAACCCGCAAGAAAAAACTATTGGAAAAACAAAAAGAAGGTAAGAAAAAAATGAAAACTCTAGGTAATGTAGAAATACCTAGTGAAGCCTTTTTAGCAATATTAGGAACCAAAGAGAACTAGAGTTGTAATTAACTCTATTTTTTGTTAGAATCTTGTAGGAGTGTGATTTAATGATAGAATTAATTCAAATTATTGCTATTTTTCTAGAGGGAATAATATCATTTTTCTCACCATGCGTTATTCCATTAATTCCCCTTTATATGAGTTATCTTGCTAATAATGCTAAAGAAATAGATAAAAATGGAAATATTACATACAAAAAAAAGATAGTAATTATCTATACGTTATTTTTTATCCTAGGTTTATCGTTATCATTCATTATATTAGGATTATCATTTACAAGCCTTGGTTTTTTCTTTAAAGAGAATAGAAAGATATTTTTAGAACTAGGTGGAATAGTAATTATTATTTTAGGATTTTTTCAACTAGGTATTATAAAATTAGAATTTCTTAATAAAGAGAAAAAAATAAAAATTAATTTTGATCCAAATAAAATGACTAAAAGAACAGCCTTCTTAATGGGCTTTTTATTCTCATTTGCTTGAACTCCTTGTGTAGGGCCAGCTCTTTCTTCAACACTAATAATGGCAAGTACAGCAAGTTCTGTCTTAATTGGGAATTTATTTGTATTAATATATTCATTAGGCTTTTTATTGCCATTTATTGTTTTAGGATTATTTACAACCAAAGTCTTAAACATAATAAGAAAAAAACAAAATATTCTAAATTATATTGTTAAATGCGGTGCTATTATCATAATTGCTATGGGAATTTATGTAACATATATGGGCTTTTCTATAGAAAAAACTAGTAAAGAAACAACAATAACTACAACAGGTAAAGTTGAATTATCAAGCGTAGTAAACTTCACTTTAAATGATCAACAAGATAATAAGCATACACTAGAAGATTATATGGGAAAAACAATAGTTTTACACTTTTATGCAATTGACTGTTTCTCTTGTTTAGAGGAATTACCGAACATTCAAAAACTATATAACGATTATAATCAAAATAAAGAAGATGTTATTATATTATCAATTGCCAATGTATCTAGAAACACTAAAACACAAATAAAAAAGTTTCTAAAAGAAAACAACTATACTTTTACAACTTTAATGGCTACCAATAAATTATTCAATAAATACTATGTAACAACCTATCCAAATACATATATAATTAATAAAAAAGGAAATATTGCTTTTACAAGTTTTGGAAGTTTAAACTATGAAACCCTAAAAACTCAAATAGATAATGTAAACCAATAAAACTATACTTTAAAAAAAATAAAAATTCTTATATACTTAATATAGAGGGATAAATAATGAATAGTAGAATTGAATTAAATAAAGATAAACAAAACGACATAGATAAAGAAAAACAAACAGAAAAAATAAAAAAAATAGTAAAAAGAATTGTTATAACTATAATTATGATTTTTTTACTTGTCTTTTTTACGTGTTTATATATAACTAAAATAGGTACTACATCTCTTATAATTAACGAAGAATCTATTTCTAATTCTAAATTACCTGAATCATTTGCTGGTATTAAAATAATACAATTTTCTGATTTGCACTATAATAACTATAATCTCTTAAAAGATACAATCCAATCTATTAATATAAGAAAACCAGATTTAATCTTTTTTACAGGTGATTTACTAAAAAATGAAGATTTAACATCAAAAGATAGAAAAAAATTAGTTAAAGAACTAAAAAAACTAAATACATCTTTAGGTAAATATGCTGTTCTAGGAGAAAGTGATAATGATGAATCCTTATCAATACTACTAGATTGTGGTTTTAAAATATTGGATAATAGCAATGAACTAATATATAACGAAAGCAATGACCCAATTATGCTAGTGGGATTAAATACTAATAATGAAAATATTGACTATACTAGTGCTTTTACAAATTACAATAATAATACTTATACAATTGCAATTTTTCATAAGCCAGACTATATAGATGAATTTATTAATAGCTATCCTGTTGATTTAGCTTTAGCAGGCCATTCACATTTAGGAGAAATAAGAATACCATATTTATTAAATTTAGCAAATAAAGACCATGCAATAAAATATATAAACTCATATTATGATATTAATAATACTAAATTTTATATTAGTTCTGGAATTGGTACTACAGAATATGGTGTTAGAATTAATGCAAGACCATCTATTAATTTCTTTAGACTTAGGAAAACAACTTAGTAAAAAAGTTTTCCTTTTTCTTTTGCTCCTTAATATAAACAGGTATTTTTGTTAATTGTTTATTATTAATACTAATTTTAATGTTACCAACTTTACCTTGCTTAATAGAATCATCTATACTAGCAAGGACTTTAACATTATCTTTTTCATTAATTGTTAAAGGATAAGAAAAAGATTTTTTTACATAATATTTATTGTCATCAATAACAAGATCAAAATCATTTTTGTCAACAATATTATATTTTTCATAGTTATTAAAAGCATACTCGGCTAATCTTTCATGGTTATTATATTCATCATTATCATATAAACTAACAATAACTATATTTAAATCATTTTTTTTATGAGTAGTTACAAGAGTTTTACCGGCACTAGGTGTGTAACCATTTTTCCCTCCAGTACAATACTTATAATCACCTAATAATTTCATTCTATTATACCAAAGATAACTCTTATTAGCAGTTTTAACACTATAAGTTTCTGTTCCAGTTATTTTTCTATAGGTTTTATTACTATAAGCATAACTAGTAAGTATAGCCATATCTTTGGCAGTAGAATAATTCTTAGTTTCTTCATCAAGACCATGGGGATTGCTAAAAATAGTATTAGTCATCCCTAATTCTTTTGCTTTTTCATTCATCATTTCTACAAATTTTTCTTCACTACCAGCAATTTCCTTTGCAATAACAACAGAAGCATCATTGCCACTTCTTAACATTAAACCATAAAGCAAGTCAATTAACTTCATTTTTTCATTAAGTTCTAAATAAATACTAGTACCATACATTTTTAAAATTTCTTCTCCTGCTTTTACATTTTTATTCAAATTTCCTTCTTCAATAGCAATAATACAAGTCATAATTTTTGTAATAGAAGCAATTAATTTTTTTTCGTTAGCATTATTTTCATATAAAATTCTTTTACTATCTATATCCATAACAATACTACTAACAGCACTATCACTAGTATTTAATGCTAAAACTCTAAAAGGCATAAAAAAAATAAAAAGACAAATTAACACTTTTTTCATTGACAACACCTAATATAATCTATTCAAAAAAAATAAAAGTATAACTTTAAAAATAATTATCTAATTAAAATATCTTACTTTTATTTTTAGCGTAGAATATCTCTAAATAGGAAGGAAAATATAGTAAAAGTTCTAAAGTTAAGTGCTATTTTATTAGTGACAATAATTTTTAAGAATGATTCTCTAGTAAAAAATCTAATTTGTACTAATAATAAAGAAAAGTCTTTTTCTTTTTTTTATTTTGTGATATAGTTACATTATAAGAATAGGAGGAGTTATAATGACAAAAGGAAGTGCTAGAAAAGAAGTAATAAAACATGAGGAAGTATCAAGTTGGGTATATATATTACTATTAACAGCTATTGCTATATTAGGATGGACACTAGGTAAATTTGAGTTTAATATAGGAAAAGCAAGTTTAACTTTTGCTATATTTGCATATCCATTTAGATATTTTATAGCAAATATTATAACTAAAAAATATGGCTATAAAGAAACTATGAATGGTATTAGTTATTCTGCTTGCTTAATGTTATTATTTATGATAGTAGCAAGTCTATTAGGACAACATGATATAGATTATGTGCCAGTAACAGGAGAAGTATTTGCATACTTAGCTAGTCAAATGATTAACCTAACAATTTATTATTATCTATACATGAATACAGATGGCAATAAACTATCAATACTTGCAACATACATATTTGCAATGCTAGTAGATAATTTAATTAGTATGTTATTTATAAGTAGAATGGTTATGGTAGATGCTTTTTGGAGAACATATTTTGTTACTATTTTAATAGAAGGAATTATATCTATTATATTAATTAATTTTGATGAAAAGAAAGTATTACCAATAAATAAGAAAAGAAAAAGAAAATGAATAAAGGCTTTACATTAATAGAAATGTTAGCAACTATAACAATATTAGGAATATTAATAACTATAGTATTATTAAGTGCAAATAAATTAATTACAACTAGTAATAACCAATATTATAAAACTAGCGAAAAAATGATGATATTGGCAAGTAAAGATTATTTTGCAGACTATAGAAGTTATTTGCCTAAAAAAATAAATGATAAAACTAGAGTTTTATTAAGTGCTTTAGTTAAAGAAGAATATATAGAAATGATTAAAGATGTAAATAATAATGATTGTAATACTAGTGAAAGCTATGTAGAGATTGAAAAAACTAATAATAATGAATTTGTATATAAATCTCATTTAGTATGTGACAAAAGTAATTATAAAACTAAGGATGGGGAGTAAAAGGTATGGAAAGTTCAAAGGTAAGAAAAAAATATATAATATTAGTAATAATCACGGTATTTATAAGCGTAATAGCTTTAATAGGAGCAAGTTATGCTGTTTTAACTATGACTATAGAAGGAGATAAAAAAGTAACTTTAAAAGCAGGGATATTTAAAGTCGATTTCGACGAAGGAAATAATATCAATTTAAATAATG
>CALVRG010000030.1 GCA_944358505.1 uncultured Bacilli bacterium
TTTAATACATTAAATTACCAAATAGTACCAGTTATTTTTAACAAACAAAAAAACCGATTCATATGAACCGATTTAATATTCCATTATGGGGCGGCGTATGAGGATCGAACTCATGCATACTGGTGCCACAAACCAGCGTGTTAACCACTTCACCAACGCCGCCATATAAAATACATTAATATTATAAACATAAAAGTACTAAATAAGCAAGTACTTTTTAAATTAATGTATAAAAAATTAAAAATAGTAAATAATAAAAATAATTAGCACTCACTATTGACAACTGCTAAAAATAGTGCTATAATATAATTGTGAAAGGAAAGTGATAATATATGTTACCAACAAGATTTTATTTTGATAATGCATTAGATCAATTTTTTGAAAATGAAGGAAATAAGATGAAATGTGATATCTATGAAAAAGATAACACATACCATGTAGAAATGGATTTACCAGGATTTAAGAAAAATGAAATTAAAATTGAATGTAACAAAGGAAATCTAGTAGTTACTGCTGAAAAAGAAGAAAATGATGAAGAAAAAGATGAAAACAAAAAGTATCTTCGTCGTGAAAGAATTTATGGTAAATACTCTAGAAGTTTCTACCTAGGTGATGTTAATGAAGATGGCATTGAAGCTAAATTCGATAATGGTACATTAACTATTTCTATTCCAAAAATTGATGAAAATGAAAATAAAAAACTTATTGATATAAAATAAAAAAGACCTTAAAAGTCTTTTTTTATATCCCAAAAAGATAAAAATAACGTATTTAATATAATACCTAAAATAACCAAATCTATAATAATAAAATTAATCCTAAAATAATCATAATTAATTAAATTAAAATTGCTAACACTTACATCAGAATAAAATTTATAAACTATAATACCAAGATAAAAAGTAAGTGCTATTGAAATTAAGTTATAACTAATTAGTTTTTTATAAACATCTTTTCTAGTTAGCAAAGTAAAAATATTAGTTAAAATAAACAAAATACACATAATAAGAAAAGAAACACCAAACAAGTCACAATTAAATATAACTTTTAATAATAAAGAAACCAATAATATAAAAACTAAAATAGCAATAAGTCTAAGATAATAAATAATACATCTAAACACTTGCAATACCCTTATCTATTCCATCTGCTATTTCTTGTTTAAATTCTTCCTTAAATCTAGGAAGCTCTTTTTTTATTACATCGGAATAAACATTTTTTGTATTCACAATAGCTTTCTCAATATCAAATATATTCACATCTTTTCTATTATCGTATATAGCATATGAAAAAGCTTGTTGTAAAATAGTTAAAGTAACATCAGGATATCTTGATCCAATTTCATAAATTCTTCTATATTCACTAGTCAAATCAGTTAAAAAAGCCATTATCTTTTGTTTAACATAAGGATCATACATTAATTTTGCACCAGTTTTCTTCTCTATTTTAGGTAAAGTACCCATACAAATAGCAATAGTCTCTTCTCTTGTAGGTTCAGCAACTTCAACCTTTTGAAATCTTCTAACAAAAGCTTTATCTCTTAAAATATACCTTTCATACTCTTCAGTAGTAGTTGCACCAATTACCTTAATATCTCCTCTATCAAGTCCAGGTTTAAACATATTAGCAAAATCAAGTGATTCACCTTTACTACCCATTAAAGTATGAATCTCATCTATAAATAAAATTAAGTTAGAATATTCTTTTAATTCATCCAAAAGTATTTGAATCTTACTTTCTCCTGTATCAGGATCAACTCCAAGTAATGCTGATGTATTAACTTTGATAATTTGATAATTTTTTAAATAATTAGGAACATTACCAATCTGAATTCTATAAGCAAGTCCTTCAACAATAGCAGTTTTACCTACCCCTGGTTTACCAGTTAAAATAGCAGATTTTTCAGGTGTTAATAAAATTAAAACTAATTGTTTAATTTCTTCTTCTCTCCCAATAGCAGGATTAGTAATATACTCTTTTTCAGTAAAATTCTCTCCATAACTTTTTAATATACTAACTTTACTTTTTCTAATAAATTCATCATTCATAACTATCATCCTCTACATTTAAAGTATATCATAAAAATAAAATTAGTAAAATCATTATTAAATAAATAATTTTACTAATTTTTAATAACTATAATTACTAGTAATACCAAAATATTCTTCTAAAGTAATCCAATCGCCACCATTATATAATTTTGAAGCTAAAGAATTACCAACATAACGAATATGCCATGGCTCATACATATAACCAGTAACACTTTCTTTTCCATTTGGATACCTAATAATAAATCCATATTTATAACAATTATTATTAAGCCATTGTCCTTCAATAGTGTTAATAAAATCTTGATTTAAACTATTAACATCCGCAGCTAAACCACTTTGGTGTTCAGAATGGCCTGCCCTAGCAGAATATGTATCAGCAATATTTTTCCCATCTCTATTTACATAATTATTATATATAGTAGCTTGCCTATAATAAGATCTAAAACCACTAACAATAGAAAAATTTATTCCCTCATTAATAGCATCTTTTTGCATTCTATAAAATGAGTCCATAAAAATAGTAAGTAGTCCATTAGGATTATAACTACTAGACAAAGAATAAGTTTTATTAACAATCAATATATCATTAATATAATAAAGACCATTAATTTTTCTAATAGTATAACCATTAGATGTAACACCAACACTAACATTTTCATTAACGTTTATATTTTCATTTAAATTTTTCTTTTCTTCCACATTCAATTTAAAATATTTAATTTCTTCATTCCCACTTTTATCAGTAGCAACATAAGATAATTGATACTCACCAACTTTAGATTTATCATAATCACCATTTACTTCTATTTTAACATCATCGTGACTATTATCTTTTACAATTACATTTTTTAAAAAATCTATTTCTTCATTGACATAAATAGTTATATCTTTAACGCCTTCGATAGTTGGTTTAATATCATCAATAACTTTTAAATTAAGTTTAATTTTCTTATTTCTAAACGTAATATAACCAACATACTTACCAGCACTATAAACTTTATTATCTTCTACATTAATTCCTTGCCAGTTAATTTTTTTATCTTCAAGCCTTTTTAAATCGTTTTTATCAACATAAGAATCTATTTCTGGTAATCTTTCGCCTATTTTAATACTTACAATATTTTTATACTTTAAATTTCTATTATAAAAAATAAATATACTAAGCAAAACCATAATTATTAAAAAAGTTATTATAGTAAATAAAATTATTTTTTTCTTGTTCATTTTACATACACCCGTTTACTTATATAATTCATTTTAAACTATAAACATTTATAAAGTCAATTTACAATAATAACTGTATAATTAATATTAAAACTTTTACTATCAAAAATAAAATATTTATTTATAAGTAATATCATAGTTACTAGGACCAATTATACACTTACCATCAATATCAAATCTCGATCCATGACAAGGACAATCCCAAGTCTTTTCTATCTTGTTAAAAACTAAACTACACTTTAAATGAGGGCACTTATTATAAACAATATGCTCAGTACCATCATCATCCTTATAAATAGCTATATTCTTCCCATCTTTTTTAGTAAAATAAGGATTTCCATCATAATATGATTTATTTTTATTAATTTTACTACTAATAAAACTATAAATATTACTAAATAAATTTATAGGATAATTAATAATTTTACCTTTATTAAAACACCTTCTAGGATCAAATATTTTCTTATATTTATTATCTTTACCTAAAACTAAATCTTTAACAATAACACTAGCAATTATACCATTAGAATTGCCCCAAGTATTATAACCGGTTGCAAGCAATAAATTATCATCAATAAAACCTATTAAAGGAAGTCTATCAAAAGTAATTAAATCATGATTACTCCATAAATAATCATAATTACTAATATTAGTATTATTATAGAAATTATCTACCATAACTGAATTATTGGAAGCAAAAGCAAGATTTCTAGACTCAGATACTATTAATAGCTGATTATCAGATTTTCTTAAAGAAATAAGAGGCTTTTCTATATTAATGGCACTAAAATCATCTTTAGTTTTAGATTCTATTAATCCTAAATAAGACTTTTCTATATAGCACTTTAAAGGCATTAAATATGGTATTAAAAAGTAAGGATAATGAAGTGATAATATAACATATTTAGCATTAATAATATTAGTTTTAGTATAACATTTAAAAGAATTACCTACTCTTTCAATTTTAATTATATTAGTATCTTCATAAACTTTATTATTATCAGTAATAGATTTTTTTACTATTTCTATCATATACTTTAAAGGATGAAATAAAAAAGTATCTGAAACTGATATTCCATCTACAACTTCAACACCACTAGGAAGTGTTTTAATATTTTCAACTTTTTCTCCAAAAGATTTTAAAAGTTCTCCTTCTTTTTTTATTTTATAAATATTATTAGAATCAATTGTATATAAACAAGACTTAACTTTTTTTAAATCGCAATCTATATTTTCTTTTTTAATAATATCATTAATTACTCTAATGGCTTCTTTTTGACTTTTATAATAAAGAAAAGAAGCTCCTCTATCAAAGGTATTTTTAAGTTTAGTATAAATATTTTCTTGTAAAAAAGTTATTTTTGCACTACTTCTACTACTACATCCCATTCCTATTTTGTTTTTTTCAACTAATGCTACTTTTAAATTGGTATCTTTAAATTGATAAAAGGTATTACACCCTGTAATACCTCCTCCAATAATTAAAACATCTACATCTATATTTTCTTTTAAACTAGGATAATTTTTACTTTTTAAATTATCTTGCCATACTGGAATATTTTTCATAATAATCACCTAATATTAGTATGATTATTTTTTTAAATATTAATCATAAATATTATCTTTATCATAACTAATAATTTCACCTGTATTAGCATCTACTTTATAATCATACTCATAATTATTATAAGTAAAATCTATTTCATAGACTAACACACCATTATAATATTCACTTTCACATTTTACCATATTAACAACACTAATATCTAAATTAGCATGAGTTAAAGCAATGTTTCTTGCTTCTTGTAAACTAATTTTAGCATTACCAGCATTATTAGAATTGTTATTACCATTTCCATTACCATTAGAATTGCTATTTGAATTAGAATTTCCTAATCCATTGTTATTACTATTATTAGTAACATTAAAATCATTATAAATTACTTTACCATTTTTTGCATCTACTTTATATTCATAATCATTATTTTGATAATAAAGTTCCACTTCATAATAATTCTTATCAAGTTCTAAATCAATACTCTCAAAATAAACATCATTACTACTTACATTCATATCATCAACCACGATATCTTTTACTTCTTTTTTACTAATAAATGTTACTTTAAAACAAATTAAAAGAAGTAATGCTATAACTGCAATAATACCTACTACTATAATTATTATTTTTCCATATTTTTTCATAAATATCATCCTCTCTACTTTAATTCTATCATTACAAATTATTTAAGTAAAGAGAATATATACTTTATAATTTAATGATGATGTTTAATTTCATTATTAATCATAACTTTACACTCTTTTTCATTACAATTATCATCTTTAGTTTCAATTTCTATTGTTGTATGAGAAATACCATGTTCCTTCATTTCTTCTCTTATTTTATTTTTTAAATCTTTTATATTTTTACTTTCAGTAACTATATGCATAGTAGAATAATTACTAACTCCATCCATACTCCAAATATGAATATGATGAACATCTAGTACATCTTCTATTTTTAATAAATGTTTTTTTACATCTTCTACTGATATATTTTTAGGTACTTTTTCTAAGAACAAATCTAAAATATTTTTTAAATTTCTAAAGGCACTTATCAATATAAATAAAGCTATTCCTATAGACATAAATGAATCTAATAATGATATATCTGTAAATTTCATCAATATTGATCCTATTAATACTACTAACCACCCTAAAACATCTTCTAACATATGTAAATTAACAGCCTTTTGATTTACTGACTCACCACTTCTTGTAAAATAAGCTGCTAAAAAGTTAATAATTACTCCAAAAATAGCAAAAAGAATCATTCCATTATAATTAATTACTTTAGGATTTAATATTCTATTAATACTTCCTAAAATAACTAATATAGAACCTACTGTTAATACTATTGTTGTTATTAATGCTCCAAGAACTGAATATCTAGTATATCCATAAGTATAGTTGTAATCTGGTTTCTTTTTACTTATTCTTTCTAATATTAAAGATATTCCAATACTTAAAGCATCACCAAAATCATGAATGGCATCAGAAGTTATGGAAATACTATTTGTAAATATTCCTCCCACTAATTCAAAAATAGAAAATGATATATTTAGAATAAATGCTATTAAAATATTTCTTTCTGTCTTCATAAAAATTCCTCCCTTAATTATTAAATCTTTTAAATAAACTTATCAATTCATCAATAACATCTAAATTACCTTGTTCCAAATCTTCTGCTACACATCGATATAAATGATTTTGTAATATAAAATTTGCTAGACTTTTCATAGATTTTTCTACAGCTGCTGTTTGAATTAAAATATCATTACAACAACTACCATTATTAACCATTTTCTCTATTCCATTTATTTGACCTTTTATTCTATTTAAACGATTAATTATTTTTTTCTGTTCTTCATCACTTCTTATTATTTTTTTATTTAAATATTCCACTGTTAATCATCACCATCTAAAGTATATACCCATAAGGGTATATTGTAAATAAGGGGGTATATTAATATAAAAGATGGTAACTATTAAATTGAAGTTGTCAATAAAAAGTAGACACTTAAAAAGATTTATTTAAACCCTAGTTGAGTTCTATACTCAATTGGGGTTTTATAATTTAATGCAAAACTTGGTCTTAAATAATTATGATCATAAATAACTGCATCAATAAATTCTTCAACAGTTTCATAATCATTTTGATTAAAATCTATAAAAATTTCTTTTTTTAACCAACCATTTTTAGATTCAATTATTGATTATCTGTTGGTGTAGCTATTCTCGACATTGACCTTTTTATGTTATAATGTTTATGTTCATTGTTAAATGACATTGAGGAATATATTTTACCCTGATCTGAGTGGAAAATTGTTTCAAGGTTAAG
>CALVRG010000031.1 GCA_944358505.1 uncultured Bacilli bacterium
CTACTAAAACAGTAGTAGAAATTAATATTTTAAAATAATTATCATTAACTATAATATGTAAATGCTCTTGAGAATAACTATGTTTACTTAATTCTACATAACTTTCTTTAAATATTCTTTCTATTTCAGAATATTTAAATGCATCGATTATTTTATTTTGTTTTATTATCATATAATTATCAGTTAAAAAATAATACCTATCATTCCAATAATCTATGTTACCAATTTTGTCTAAAAGGTTATTTTCAACTAAATAACTTTTTATTTTTTTTAAAGTTAAAAGTGTATCTATTCGTTCTGCAATTCTTCCTATCATTAATATTCCAATAAATATTATATGGTAATAAAAATTATATTTAATACCAACATATAAAGATATAGCAAGTAAAATAATAGTCACAATTACATAAACAGTTATATCTCCTTTACCAATCTCTATGTATTCATCTAAAGTTAGTTTTTTCTTTTCCTTTTTCTTCATTTTTTTCTCACTTTACTAGAATCATATTTAGAATTATCAAAAGCTAGTAAAGGCCATAAAACTAATGGAATAAACATCATTAAGACACAATATGAATCACTTTTATTAAAAACTTTAGCCATATTATAATAAAGCATAAACATAAATACTACATTCCCTATTGGAACAAATAGTAATAAAGACCACCATGCTGAACCTAATACATCTTTTGATAAACAGCCAATATTGTAAAAAGGTATTAATGATATCCATCCTTTATTCCTTGTTTTCTTTAATGTTCCCCACATACTAACTATACAAATAAATAATAAAACATATAATGAATACCAAGTAATCTGCATTCCTTTAAAGTTTATTTCATATTGGTAGCGTAAATCTTTAAATATATTTCTAACATCTTCTCTATATTGTTTATCAGCAGAAGCATATAAAACCGAATTATCATTATATACTATTGCTTTATAGTAATCACCACTTGTATTATATTCGTAATATTCCGAAAACAAATTAATCGAAACATTTGTTTTACCAGTGACATTTGAGTTATTTTGCATAACATCTTTTTGACCTTTAGAGAAGAAATCCCTAAGAACATCTTTATCATTAAATGTTGCATAACTTATTAAATAAGGACATGTTTCTTTATCTGTAATTAAATAATCTATCATTCCTGAATACTCTTTTTCCTCTTGCAAGTTAGTTATAGGGCAACCTTTTTCTTCCATATATTTGGTAAAATAATTTTTATCTATTTTATCAGGAAGTTTAACACTAAACATAATAGCAAATCCAATTATAAATAATAATATTATCGCACCATTACAAATAATTGTAAAAAGCAAACCAAATAAAGAATTCTTACTTTTCATAAAACACCTCACATCCAAAGTAATATCTTCTTTTATTATTATATCATATATCTATCGGTTATTTTTAGATAGTGTATAGTTGTCAATGATGTGACACCATCAATATAGAAAAAAAGCAATAAGTCGTATAAAATATTAATTGAAACAAAAAAATATATGAAAGCACTTATTGCATATGACAAGTATATCACAAGTTCAACGTTATATTCCACATGAATTAAATACAAAATATTATTCTGTATGTAGAGTTACAATTGCAGAATATTAAAAAAGTGATATTTCTTATTTGAAAACATCACTATTTTTTTCATTTAATATAATATTAGCATTATTACCATCAAATTTAAAACTTAATGGATAAATAATTGTTTTTTCATTTACTAAATCTCTTTGATTAATATCAATTATTCTTTCAATCGTTGGACTAGTATTAATTGTTATTATTTTTGACTTTATTTCTTTAATAAATCTTGAAGCATTTATAGTAGAATTAGTAAATATTGCAGAACTATATTTATTACCTGTATAATTTATTTGCGCTATAGCCTCATCTATATCATCAACAAAGATTGCATCATCATGATTTAATTTAGTATTTTTATTAATATAAATTTTTATATCAACCCCTAAATTAACAATTTTATTTAAAATTTCTAAATGAGAACCATCATCAACATATAAATCAAAGCTTTCATAACCACTAACTATTGTTTTTATTTTACTTTGAGATAAAATAAAATTTTGTAATTCACGCTTACCAATACAAATTACTAAATCGATATTAGCATAATTAGATAATACTTTATTATAATCTTTAGTGATAAATAATTGAACTAAATTTTTAGATATATTATATTTTTCTAAAATAGTTTGAATTAATTGAATTAAAAAATTATTAGTTCCATACATAAATCCTGTATTTACAAAAATAGTATTATTACCAGCTAAAATGTTTCTTAAAGCCATTTCAATAATTACATATGGATTACCATCATTTATTACTACTACAGTTCCATAATCAAATATTTCTTTTCCATAAATTATCTTTTTTGAATTGTCTTTTTGAGAAATAGTAACATTACCATATAATATTTTTTCTTTTTTTATATTTGTAAATATATTAGCAATAATATCAAAATCAAGAAAATATCCATTTTGATTTTTTTTATCAATTTTATTAGTTTGTATAATCAAATCTTTGTTTATAATAAATGCTTTATAAATACTATTTATAATCTCCTTAATATTTGAAGATAGATTATCTTTATTTACTACTAAAGCATTAGAAATAATTTTATTAATATTATCCTGCAAGATGCACACCTCTTTCTATATCAATTTCTTCATTTAATCCCATTGCTTTATTGTACATCGCTTGTTGATTTTGATTAAGATATGATATATCTATTTCTTTATTTTCTCCTATTTGATTTAAAGCTTGTCTTATTTGTATAGTCACTATTTTTTCTATATCCATTTGTTGCCTTCCATTATCAATAGTTGTATTAAATAATAAATCACCTATTAATACTTTATCTTTAGTTTGATCATAAATAATTGCAAAATTTGGATTCATAATAATTCTAGTAGTTTCTTTATTTAATCCATAATTATAAGCTAATTCACTAACTATATGTTCAGTATCTCCATAACAATAATTTTGTGTTTCCAAATAAGCAGGTTTATTTTTTGTAATACTTTCTAATCTTTTGAAAGTATTAAGTTCCTCTTTTCCAAAATTATCATCTGTATATTCAATGTATGTATCACTATGAATAAAAAGATTTGGCCCTTTATAATTACTTTGATTTTTTCTTTCTTCTAAAATATATTGTGTATTAGAATCAATCGTATAAAGCTGTTGTTTTAGTTTTACTTTTTCTTTAAATGGTAATGGCCTAGATATTGCATGATCTTTTTTTAGAGTTTCTAATGAACCTTTAATATTGCTAAATCCCAGCCCTGCTGTTACTTTTTCTAATTTTAAACCATCATATTGTTCTTCTGTTATTTTGCCAGCACTTAATAATTCACTATAAACTTTTTCATCTTCTTTGATTAAGTCAGCAGCTGCTTTTTTATATACCTCTAAAATTTCATCTGTAAATTTATTTCTAATACTTGATTCACTCTTATTCTTTGGGATACCATGTGCTATCATTTGTCTATTGGATACCTCTATATTATCAAAACACAAAACATTCTTATTACGCCATACCCAACTTTGGGCTACTATGCTACCATCTTTATCTCTTACTACAAATATACGACCATTTGTATCTACTACACTATGTTCCATGCATAATTCAGCAATATCATTTAACTTTTGACAACAATCAGTAAGATTTCCTATTGCTATTGCTAGTGGATCACTAAGTCGTAATATTTCATAACTATAATTTCCTATTGTGTTTTCTATTCTTGGTATACTACTAAATGTTCTTTGCTTTCCATAATTATATATTTGTTGCAAAATATTAAAATCTTCCTGAGTATAATCAATCACTTTACTAATAGTTGCTGCCATAATTTCATTGCCAGGATTAATACCAGAAAACCTATTGGTTTCAACATATGCACAAGCTACATCCCATGTTAGAGCAATATTTTTGTAAAATGCTTTTATTTCTTCAAATCTTTTTTGAATATTAATAATATTATTTGGATTATGGGAATGTAAAATTGTATCTAAGTTTTTTATGAAAAATTCCTTAAAATCCTTATCATATTTTAAAGCGAAATTTCCAAAATAACGACTAGCTTGTTCTGGCGTTATAACAGGAGAATCTGGAAACTTTTCAAAAATTTGACGTATAATTGCACAAGATTTAGGATAGCTTTCTTGATTAATGATTAAACTATATGACTTATCCTTATTTTCTCTATAAAAAACTGATATTAAATTTTCTATATTATTATCTACCTTTATCCCTTCTTTTTCTAGTGTTTCTTTTAACTCTAAAAAATAATTTTCTTCGTTTCCTTCTTTCGTAGGATTATTTATCATTCTTTTTAAATTATCTACAATATGACTATATTCAGGATTAATATTTCTTGGTATTTCTGTTAAAATAGTTTGAAGTTTTTTGAATCCGGATTGATCTTGATCAAAAGCACCAAAAATATATGCTAACTTTAGCATTGCTTCTCTTCCTTTTGGAAAGTTTGCGAAACTTTTAATCTTCATTAAACTATTCCAGTTATAACCAGATAATAAAAATTTATCAGCTTCTTCTATTGAAAAGTTTTCCATGACAACAAAGTCTGGAATAAATTTTTGCCCTGTTTTGTTATACCACTCTTTCATTAGATTAACTTTAGAAGTGTTAATCATATGTGTTACAGTTTCACCTCTATTGATACCTAATTTTATAGCATTTTCTCCGAACTCATTAAAATACTGATTTGTAATATTGCGATTAACATAAGGTCTTGTTAATGATAATTTAATATCTTTACCTTTAAGGTAAGGTAACCAATCTCTATTCTTTTGTAATACTTCAAAAGTCATTCCATAATTATTGCTATAATTATAAAAGTATCTTTTAAGTTCAAGTGGAGCATCTTGACTCAAAAAAATATCTGGATGAGATATTTTCAAAAAATCTGGTGCATCTTCTAAAGTATAATTAAGATTTCCATTATAAATTTCATTTGTAATATAATCTTCAATTTTTAAAGTTATATCAGTAAAATTCAATTTTTCTTTAGATTTCTTATCTACATAATAACCATCTATAATGTCTAGAATACTATGTAAACTTTGGCCAACACCTTCCATATATCTACCATATGTTTTACATAAGTATAAAAATCTTTCTTGTCCAAAAACTTCTAATAGCTCTAGATCACTATATTCTTGAGTTATTTCAAGAGAATAATCAAAAGTTCTTATTCTTCTTCTATTTGTAATATAATCAATTCTTTTTTGAAGTCCAAAACCTATAGTTAAGTCTTTATTTTTTAAATATGTTGCTAATTCTTCATATTTTTTTATATCTTCAAAATTTAATTCTCTTCTGTAAAAAGATAATGTTAATCTTTGTTTTTCATCTTCTGGAATACTTGTTAAATTATTTAAGTCTATAAATATTTCAGGATGCTCGCTAGTAAATTCTTCAACATTCATTAAAAATTCATAAGAAAAATAACCATCTTTAATATTTTCATAAATAGTATCTCTAATTAACTTTTCTATTTTTTCTTTACTATCAATCTCGTTTTTTAAACTGGTTATTTCAAGATTTGTTAACATTTGACCATATTTAGCACAGAATTCTAAAAAACTATTATTTCCATATCTTGAGGTATACTCATTTATAAAATTTATTGAACTATACTTATCTTTATTTTCTATACTAGGTATGATAAGTTTCATATTGGCCTTGATTACATTACTTAACTTTTTTGGAAGTAAGAATGGTATATACTCTTTATGTTCTCTAATTAATTCTGGATCAATTTTATTTTTATAAAATGCTCTTCTTAAATTTTCAGGTGCTTCTTTGTCTATAAATATTTCAGAATGTTCTTTTCTAAAGTCTCCATCTAACCAATCATAGTCAGGGAAATCTCGAAAAACGTTATTCATTCTCATAATATCTAGGCATTTAGCAAAGACATCTTTAAATTCCTCATATGTTAAATTTCCATTTTTAAAATTAATATTTTTTACTTTTTCTTGCCCTGTTTTAAAGAATGCTTCGAAAGCATGAAGCATTTCTAGTTCACTTGAATACTCTTTAATCCTATAAGTAAAAAAGCCTGTTTCTTCTTGAAACTTTTTAATATTATTTACTCCAAACAAGTTAAAAATTCGTTGTTGGTCTTCTATTAAAGAAAATAATGAAGGATTATAATTCATTAAATCTTTAATTGTAGTTAATTTATTATTTTTCTCAAAATATTTATTAAAAGCCGTTATTACTTTTTCATCTAAATTATCAGGTTTTAAGTCTTTAAATATATTATTATTTTTACAGTATGATATAAAGTCAGCCATTCTGTTTGTTTTTATTAGATACTGCAAAATATCAGAATTTATTTTCATAACTTTTTGTAAATTATCCTGTCCAAGTACTTCTTCAAGCAATTCAAGATCACGATTATTATTTATATTATTTTCATTTACTTCATCAAGTTCTTTAGACATATATAATACACCCACCCTTAATTTATCGTGTTCATACTATTATAAATAATTATATCATATTATTTTAATTTTGTTGTTTTATTTATATTAGAAAATATTAAAGTAATTTTAATTCTAAAATATAACAAGTACTAGTTTTTATTAATTTGCTATTAATTAAATGCTATTAAAAATAGATATTGTTAATTTTTCTAATATTGTTACATATTTTTTACTATAAATTATTAAAAATTTAAAAAATTACTTGTCACACGAAGAAAATATGATACAATATATATGTAACTTATTTGCGGATGTAGTTTAGTGGTTAGAATATGGCCTTGCCAAGGCTGTGACGGGGATTCGATTTCCCTCATCCGCTCCATTGAGATAATTACTCACACCCTCGTGTGAGTTTTATTTTATAAAAAAATCCTATATCACTTGTTGATATGGGACTTTTTCATATTTGAAAGGAGGATTAACAAATGAAAATAACCATAGAACAATTAAATTTCCCTATAAGTGTTAAGGATAAAATTACTAAAATATCTAATATATCTAAATTGGATATTAAGTTTATAAATGGTAAATATATTCATTTTAACAATACTAATATATCAATTAATAACCCACATAAAATTATTATTAGTAATAATTCATATTATTTAATCTTACTTTCTTATGAGAATGATAATGATTTCTATTTAAAAGATAGTTTAAAATTAATCACTTTAAATGAAATAAAAAATATTATATCACAGATAATTTAGATATAAATTGTTAAAAATTAATACTGATACAGCAATAGGAAAATTTTTTATTAGAATGACTATTATTTTAGCTCAACTTGAAATCGAAAGAACTATTCAAATAACAAATAACAAAATTTGGATTAACAGGAACTGCTAAAAAAGGGCAGCTATTTAGTAAATAATGATGCCAATAGTAAAACATTAAAAATATCATAGCAATTAAAATATGATATTTTAAGGATTACAAAGGATTTCTTTTGCATAAAACTAAGTTGTTTTTAACAACTTAATAGTGTGTTACTTATCTGGATGCATGGATAAATAACATTATGTAGAGATATAAATATTATTATCTAGTGATTTTAATGACTAAGAATATAGTTTTTAATTGAAATAATACAATATTAATCTAATTTTATAGAAATAGTCACTTTATACTTTTTATTGTGCGGGATAAAACAAAAAAAAGAGCCCTGGTAAAACAAAATCTCTTTTAACTAGCTCTAGGCAATATTGAACTCATATAATTTTATATAGTTTTAGAAAACTAAGTTTATCACCAATTGTTTAGTTATTAAATGAATTTTATATTTGCAGTATTATTTAGACATTTCTGGATTTAATTCGTCTTGTTGTTGAACGTGTGGTGAATTTAAATAAATTTCGGAACATATTATTGACATTTCTTGCATTAATTGTTCTTGCGTTAAACTATTACCTAAAGAATTTATTAATACTTTAGATAATGAATTTGTATATAGTTGTGCATATTGTTCAAAAGGCATTTCACGCGGACTTTCAATATTATAATGTCCTACACGAATACTACTTTTGGTAAATTCCATATTATCATCAAGTTCAATACAACTACAAGGTATTATTACATCTTTGAACTCTTCTAAAGGTGTGACCTCCTGATTGTAGAATTGAATAGTAGATTGTGGAACCATCGATTTTATATAATTATCAAACACACATAATCTTGCACTCATCTCTATGTATTTGTTGCGAGCAACATCAAATTTTTGTCTTTGTTCTGGTGTAAACATATCTAAATCAATATAACTTGCTAATCTTTTCTCTCCATTTTGATCTTTAACTGTTTTTTGAACTAATGCGATTGAAGATGCTGCTATTAATCTCTGACGTGCATACTCATTTAAATTTTCTAATCTTATCTTTTCATCTGTAAGAATTGTTATTGCGTCATTCATAAATAATCCTCCTCTTTATGTATATATAATACCATTAGATAATATTATTTTTGGTGTATTTATATCTTTTTTACAAAGTTTTACATATGTTTAGGAAATTATATTTTCAATGTGCGTATTAATGTATTTTAATAGTAACTATTTGGTGTATTTAGTACCTTTATAAAGTATTAAATCAACAATATTTTTAGTTGGTGCTATTATGTACGTAATAGTCATTTTAGTGGTAAAGCACCTATCGGTTATAGAGAAATCAATAACGAACTAGTAAAGAATTATTTTTTACTAGAAATATTAATAAAAGATAAAAAATATCAATAACAAGTTAAGAAGATTTTGGAAGAAAATAAACAAGATAAGAAAGGAGAATAATTTTGAGTTATCCTTTTTTAGAAGTAAAGGTATTAAAACTTTAAATGATTTATCACAAATAGGCTCTCATAATAAAAGAACTAAAGAGTATTACAAATCTAACCCTAATATTAAAATTGAAAATTCTAAAAATAATATTGAATTAATTAGTTGCGAAAAAAGTATATAAATAAATTTTATGAAATTACTAAAGAATATCAAAAAAATTTAATCAAAGAATGAAAACAATTAGATCCGAAAGAAAGCTTTTTATGAGCTTGTAAATAGCTCTAAAGGTGGTGTTGCTGACGAAATGATATTTACTAATGATGAAGAATTCTTTAAGAATATGGGTTGTGAAGATATGATAAAATGAGCAAATGAAAGTATAAAATTTGTTATAGAAAAATTAGGTTATAAGAAAGAGCAAATCTTACATTATCATACAATAATAAATATAAATTTATTATATAAAATAAAACCTCTTTTAATATAAAAAGAAGGTTTATTTTATAACTAATCATTCTTTAATTAATAAAATTCACTAATAACTGGAAAATCAATTCTCTCTTTATTAACATATTTAATTAATTCATTCATCATTAAATCAATTATATTGTCTTTTTCTTCTGACTTTAGATATAAATTATAAATTTTAATAATTTCATTACAAATTTTGTTGAATAACTTATTATTCTGTTGAACTATAAATAATATATTATAAAGTCTTTTAAAATACATAATAATATTCACATTTGTTGTAATTGGTTCTTCTAGTGATGCAATTAATTTGGCAGTTTCAAATGTAATTTCAGGATAAAAATCTATAATTTCTTTTGCTACTTGCAAAACTCTTTGTGATTCTTCTAAATTACCATTATATTCAAATCTCATTTATAATCCCCTAAAATGTTTTAATGTTTTTTTCTTCTGATTTTCTTAACATTTCTGTGGTTAAATAAATAGTTTTAATTTTACTATTTATAATGTCTAACAATAATGAATTTTTTAAATTTGTAACAATCTTTTGTAATCCCCTAGCTCCAAAATTATCCCTATAAGCCATTTCAGCCATCATTTGAATAAAATCACTATCATAAGCAACACTTTCTATACCAAAAATTTTAACAAATTCTATAAACATTTTAAGAGGACTTATAGTTGATCTTAATAATATGTTTTTATAATCTTCTATTGTATATGCTTTTGTTGATATAAGTAATGGAAACCTAGCAACTAATTCTCTTTCAAGTCCAAAATCAATATAGTCTTGTTCAGTCATTATATATGTATTATCATTTTTTATATCATTTGTTTCCTCACTATAATAAAAACCTATACGTCTTTTTTGTGGTCCTATTAATTTTCTCTTAATTTTTTCTTCTCTCAATTTAGTAAATGCACCCATACCTATAATAGTTAAGTTTGATGTATCAAATTTAATTGTTTCTCCTTCATAAGTAATATCAAATTCAGCTCCACCAATAAAAGTTAACAATTCTTGTTGAATGGCAGTCTTCATTTTTAATTCGTTTGTTTCGTTGGCTTTTTGTGCTAATTTATCAAATTCATCGAAACAAACAATTCCTCTTTGGGCTAATTCAATATTACCTTCTGTTATAATTAGCAATGTTTCAAGAATATCAGTTAAGCTACTACCAACATAGCCAGTCCCAGAATATGCAGTTGAACTAGTAATTACTATTGGCAATGATATAATATCTGCTATTTCTTTCATTATGGCAGTTTTGCCTGTTCCTGTAGGTCCATCTAATAATATTGATGTTTTTTGTGTAGCAAGTAAGTCTTTATTACCTAGATCTATTAATCTTTGATTGGCATAAATATTTAGTGCAACAGATTCAATAACTGTATCCTGTCCTACTATTTTATTTTTTACTTGTCTAATTACTTGATTTACATCTATGCTAGACAAATTCTTTTTCAGTGAGTTTGGTTGTTCTTTAATTTGTGATTGGTTTTCTTTATTTAATTTGATATTAAAATCTTCTTTACGTAATACTGATTCACCAAATAGCATTTTCATAATATCATCTTCACTTCTACAAGTATAATTGTTGCTATTATTTTTAATTGCTGTAAATTGAGTAGGTGTGTCTATACCATTCCATATTAATTCTGTTGCATCTCCCAAAGTACATATTGATATATATATTTGTATTGTGTCTTTAATTCCTGACGTTTTTAACTTATACATTAAATCTTTTGGAACTTCATAGTAAACATATTGTTGTGGATTGTCAATCGATACATTAGATTCATGATTTAATAACATATTTCCATCATCAATGATTTTAATAAGTGAAGATAGTTTTTCTCCTTTACATTCACCCGCATTTATAATAAAGTCATCTTCAAATTTTATTGCCAATGCTAAAGAATCAAAATTATATTCATAAAACTCTTCTTTATATTTCGTTAACTTAAAAATCATAAGCAATTTCTTATCTTTTTCATTCATACTTCTCTCCTCCCCACATGTGGTGTATTATACATTATTTTAATTAATTTTAAAAGCAAATTGCAATAACTTTATAAATTCAATAAAATATATATAAAAACTAATTCATTTCTGAATTAGTTTTTAATCAAAACTCGAAAACTTCGAGCGTATTTCCTTATGGAGCAAGTGGTAAAGTTATCTACAACTTTTCACTTCTTGATAAGTAATATCAATTTCTATATCAATAATACCATAGATAAAATTAATAATAAATAGAAAAATACTAAAAAGTTATTTTATTGGATAACTTTCGCGTAGTA
>CALVRG010000032.1 GCA_944358505.1 uncultured Bacilli bacterium
AAATAATTAATATATTTAGAAAGGAAAAGACGTATGGATATAGAAAAATTAGAAAAAGTTAAAGATGTTAAGATTTTAGTATTTGGAGATTATATTGTAGATAAATATATTTTTGGTAGTGTTAAAAGAATTTCTCCTGAGGCTCCTGTTCCTGTTATTAACTATGAAAAGAGCCAAGTAAAACTTGGAGGAGCAGGAAATGTTATAAATAACTTAATTTCATTAGGGGCTAGTGTTAGGGCTCTTGGTTGTACTGGATATGATGAAGCAGGTAACTTTATTTATAATACTTTTTTAGATAAAGAAGTTGATACTACTTTTTTTAAACAATATCCAGAGATTAAAACTATTCAAAAGATAAGAGTTGTTTCTAAGACTCATCAGTTTATGCGTATTGATGAAGAAGAAGTTAAAGATTTACCTAGTTCATATTATCTTTATTTAAAAGATAATATGGCAAACATTTTAGAAGATATTAATGCTATTATTATTTCTGATTATGCCAAGGGATCAATAAATAAAGAATATGCTAGTTTAATTATTGAAAATGCTAAGAAAAAAAATATTCCTGTTATAGTTGATCCTAAAGGTAATGACTATAGTAAATATAGGGGCGCTACTTTATGTACACCAAACATGAAGGAGTTTATGGAAGCAGTGAAAGTACCTGTTAAGAGTGAAGATGATATCCTTAAAGAAGGAGTTAAACTTGCTAAAGCTTTAAATTTAAAGTATTTGATTGTTACTAGATCTGAAAAAGGTTTAAGTCTAATAGAAAATGATACTAAAAGGGATTTTCCTGCTCAGGCAAAGGAAGTTATTGATGTATCTGGAGCAGGGGATACTGTTATATCAACAATGGGAATATTACAGGCTCTTAAATTCGATATTGATGAGACATGTGTACTTGCTAATTTAGCAGCATCTGTTGTTATTTCTAAGTTTGGTACTAGTACTTTGACTATGGATGAGTTAATTTCTAAAGAGCTAGATGATACTAATTTTAAATTATTAGATGTTTCTACTATTAGAAATGTTGCGGAAGAATTTAAACAAAAAGATAAAAAAATAGTTTTTACAAATGGTTGTTTTGATTTATTACATGCAGGACATATTTCATCATTTGAACAAGCAAAAAAAATGGGAGATATATTAATAGTCGCAGTTAATAGTGATAAATCTGTTAAAGATAATAAAGGAGATTTAAGACCTATAATATCTGAAAAAGATAGAATAAAAATGCTTTGTTCTTTAGAAGTTATAGACTATGTTGTTTTAATGGATGATAAGACTCCAGAAAAATTAATTAGTTTAATTCAACCAGATATTTGTGTTAAAGGTGATGATTGGAAAGGTAAGGAGATACCTGAGAAGAAAATTATAGACTCATACGGTGGTGAATTAAAGTTTATTGAACTAAAAAAGAATTTATCCACTACGAAAATTATAGAAAGAATTTTAAAAGTATATGAAAAAAAATAAAGCAGTGTTTTTAGATAGAGATGGTACTATTAATTATGACTTTGGATATGTTTATGAGAAAGATAAATTAAAGTTTTTGCCAGGTGTTATTTCATCATTAAAAAGATTAAGTGAAGCTGGTTATCTTTTAATTATTATTACTAACCAATCTGGTATTGGAAGAGGGTATTTTACATTAGATGAATATAATGAATTTAATAACTATATGCTAAAACAACTAAAAGATAAGGGAGTAAATATTACTAAAGTTTATTATTGTCCCCATACTGATTTAGATGGTTGTAATTGTAGAAAGCCTAAATTAGGTTTGTTTTATCAGGCAATAGATGAATATAATATAGATTTAGATAAGTCTTTTGCTATTGGTGATAATGAAAGAGATCTTGCTATTTGCATGAATTCGCCAATTTGTGGTATACTTCTAAATAAGGATAGTAAAAAGTTTGTTAGTAAAAAAGATTTTAAAGATGCAACGGACTTTATATTGTCTTGAAATTAAATTTTGGGGGGCAATATTATGAAAATAAGAGAGTCAAATTATGAGTTACTTCGTATAATTTCTATGTTCTTTATTATAGTATGGCATGTTATTACCCATAGTGGACTTGAAGTTAATTCTATAGGTGCAACTAATTTCTTTATAAATTTATTGTTACTTTTATCAATTTTTCATGTTAGTGTATTTATGATTATAACAGGCTATTATCAAAGCAAGTCAAAGTTTAAATTAAGGAAGCTTTTATCTTTACTATTAGAGATTGGATTCTATAATTTTGTTATAAATACGTTTTTTTATATAACAGGAATAGTAGAATATACTAATATTGATTATTTAAAAAGCATATTGTTTTATAATTTTAGTGCTTTATGGTATATTCAGTGCTATATAATCGTTTATTTATTAAGTCCATTTCTTAATAGGTTTATAGCAAATGTTGATAGAGTTACATTAAAAAAATTAATAATAGTTTTACTACTTTGTTTTTCAATTTTTCCATTTTTATCTAGTGGTTTAACATTTAATACCAATGGTTTTACAGTATATCAATATGTTACACTATATTTTGTTGGAGCTTATATCAGAAAATACAATTTGAATAGTGACTTCTTAAAAAGATTTAATAAAAGTCAAAAGCAATTAATATATCTTAGTATTTTTATAGTTTCTTGGTTGTCTAATGTAATATTATATTATTTTGCTAATTACTTAACTCAATTAGATAGTAATATTTTAAATTATATAGGTAATAGTTTAGTTGTATATAAATATTACTATAGTAATCCTTTAGTAATTATTCAATCTATAAGTTTAT
>CALVRG010000033.1 GCA_944358505.1 uncultured Bacilli bacterium
ATTCTTTGAAAGTAATATATTTGTGTTTTTCTAATAGTTGTAAGTTCTTTCTAAATGCGACATTCTTTAAACCCTTAATTTGTCCTTGTATCCTGCCAATATTTACATTAGCTATTGTTCTATCAAAGCCTTCTGTATATAGATAAGAGTAAATATCTTTTGCTTCAAATGTGATATTTTTATCTTTCCATATTCTATGGTCGGTTAAGTCTAGATGCCTTGTTTTCCTCATTCATATCTTTTCCTCCTTTCTTTTTGATGCGTAACACTTCTTTTTATATTGTTAACACTCGGTAACACATCAAATATACATCATAATTATGAACTTGTCAACACTTTTATTAACAATTTTATCAAATATGTTGACTTTCGTTAACGATAGTGGTATGATTAATGCAGGTGGTGAAGTTTTATGCCAAAGCAAAACATAGGCGAAGCAATAGCTAGAGAAAGAGAAAAAAAAGGTTTATCTCAAAGACAATTAGCCAATGCAATTGGTATTAGTAATGCCGAATTATCTAAAATAGAATCTGGTGAAAGAGAATTACCTAATCCTAAAATACTTAAAAAAATAAGTAAACATATAGATTTAAATTATAATAATATGTTAAGTATGATAGGTTTGGGAACTCAATTAACTATTCTTAATCCTTTTATTAGAAATTATTATGAACATTTAAGAGGAGATAAATTAGAAGATGCTTGGATGATGGCAAAGGCAAGTATTAGTAATAATGATATAATGATTGATACCTTAAATCAAGAATTAGCTAAAGATGATCTTTCAGAAGAAGAAAGAGAACGTGCGATAGAAACAAAACAAGATTTAGAATATCAAAATGTTACTAATGAACTGATAGTTGGAATATTAGATGAAAACAGATTAAAGGAGGCGAAGAAAAATGCAAAAAATAACAATGTATTTAAATAAGGTACAAATTATTGGTATTATTTTAGCAACAATAATGGTTATATTAATTCCTATTATAAATGATTATAAATTTGTATCACTTGGTTGGTTCTTTATAGGAATTGCTAATTTTGGTAATGCAATGTTTACAAAAAATTGGTCTATGTTAGGAAGAACATGGACTGAAAAAGATGATACAGATCCTGAAAAACAAATAACAAGAAAATATAGCGACAAGACATTTTATATAGTAGGATTTTTGGGAATAGCATTATGTCCTGTAGCATTATTTGAAACATTTTTTTCACAAAACTATATAGCAATGATAATTGCTTATATAGCAACAGCAATAGTATTAGTTGTTCTATTTAAAATAACTGATAAAGAACAAACTAAAGTTGAACAACTAATACCTAAAATAAGAAAATAGCATTTTGCTTTTCGGAAGATTAGCATTATGCTATTTTTTCACTTTTTTATGAAGTTGTAAGACAAATAAAAAAGGCACCTTTACTACTTACGCTAGTTTGTAGTATTGGTGCTTAAATGGGTTCCCAAAGGCTCTCCTTTGGCACACTATTCCTAGTTGGCTTTTGCCGACTTGGTAGTGTGTTACTTATTTGGCTTACAAATAAGTCTATCGCGAAAATTCATTAGTTATGAAATTTCTTTTGAATTTTTGCTTTAATAAGTTTGGGATTTATAAAAAATGACAGAATGACGGAAATTTATGGGTACCTACATTTATCTGTCATTCCATCATATAATGTAAAATCTGATATTATTTTTTTGTTTTACCACATAACTCATTAATTGATATTTTAAACTCTTTAGCAAATTTATATAAGTTTTCAGTAGATATATAAACTCTACCTTTTTCATATTTAACTATACAACTTTGAGTTACTTTAAGGATATCTGCTATATTCTCTTGTGAAAGATTATGTTTTTTTCTAATTTCTTTCATATTATTAGCAAGAACTTGCAAATCTAATCCTTTAATTAAATTTCTGCTAGTCTTGTTGTTTGTTAGTCCTAAAGCATAATCTAAAGTAATATTGAAATAATCTGCAAAATCGCATAAAAGTTTTAAAGGAATAACACTTATACCTAGTTCCCACATTGAATAGGTAGAACGAGGAACACCTAATATTTTAGACATTGTTTCTTGGTTTATATCATTATCTTCTCTAATATCTTTTAATCTTTGAAAATCTATCATAGCTACCACCTATAATAATTTTCCCATTTAAAATAAAAATATTAAGAATTTGCTTATTTCAAGACTATTTTTTGCTGATTTGTGTTATAATTTAATTGCAGTAAAAATAAAACTATTGAAAGGAAAATTTAAATGCAAAGAGATTACTTGAAGAAAGACACAATACAAATAAAGTGAATGAAGAAACACTCGCTATTGTGGATTTATAGTTGCAGTGGTGAAGTATATAAATTATTAAGTTTAGAAGTATTATATAAACTTGTTAAAAAAATAAAAAAAGATACTATAAAATTAAATTCTAAATTAGTTTATGAAAAAAATCAAATTACTTTAGAAGAAAATTTTGTATCTACATTTGATAAGTATATTGGTTATATTAGGGATACTTATACAATAAATCATAATGAGCTTCTAATTATATTAGAACAAACTTTAAAAAATAACTATAATAAAGAACTATTTGTTGTTGCCGATTTTCATGAATGTCCAGAAATATTTTTAAATGGTTTTAAGAAAATGTTTTTAGCAAATTTAGTTTATAATACTCGCTATTATGCTAAACAAGACACAAATAATATTCATCATTCATTACAAAATCAAATTTATTTTTAGAATCAAAAAGTTTAAGCAATTCTAAAGATATTATAGAAATAGAAAAAGTTTATATTAAGGTAATAAGTAATTGCAAAAGTAATTTATATAATATATTTTTGCCCCATAGTGAAATTGATAAAAAACAGTTGTCTTTTTATTTTCATCAAGTAGATTGGAACTATAATGATTATTATAAAAAATATGATGCTATTTTTAAAGGTTAAAATAGTTATTTATAGAAATATATGATAAAATATTATTATGTAGATTTATTGGTGGTGATGTATGTGAAAGAATTGTATCAAAAATATAAGGAAATTATTAATTATTTAATCTTTGGGGGTCTGACTACATTAATTAGTTTAATTGTTTATTATATGTTGAGTTTGACTATATTAAATCCTAATGTTAGTGTGGAGTTACAAATAGCAAATCTTTTTTCGTGGATAGCTGGAGTTTTATTTGCGTATTTTACAAATAGAGCATTTGTATTTAATAGTAAAAATGAAAATAAATTTAAAGAATTTATTACTTTTACTGGTGCAAGAGTATCAACACTTTTACTTGATATGGTAATAATGTTTTTGTTTGTAACTATATTAAAAGGTAATGATAAAATATTTAAACTGGTAAGTCAGATATTAGTAATTGTAGGAAACTATTTATTAAGTAAATTAATAGTTTTTAAGAAGGATAGTTATGAAAAATCTAGTAAATAAAATGTTTAATTTTGTTAATAAATTCTTGTTAATTTTTACCATAATATGTTTTTCTATTTCTTTAATAGGAGCGATATTTTTCTATATTAATCGTAGTTATGATTATTTAAATCCATTAGTTTTAATTGTTGGTTCAATCGTATATTTACTTTTATTAATTAAATTATATAAGGTTATTATCAAACTTGATGATAAGAAAAAGAAAATAATAGTAGGTATCTTATTAGGATTGCAATTTGTCTTATTACTTATAAGTACTTTTGTAATTAGTAGTATTCCTCAAGTTGATTTAATACATATTTTAACCGAAATAAATAGTTTAAATGATACGGGTTCGATATTAAATAATGTTTACTATTCTGTTTATCCTAATAATAGATTTTTATTAATTATTTTATATGGGTTACAAAAGATTATTCCTATTAGCAATCAAATTTTATTTTCTTTACTAAGTACAATATGTATTTCTGTTATGTCATTATTTACTTATAAAACTGTTAATAAAGTTTGGGATCTCAATAAAGGCTTATTAAGTTTATTTATATGTGTATTATCTCCAATCTTTTATTTATATGTATCATATTACTATACAGATGTATTAATGTTACCATTTGCCAGTATTTTAATTTATTTAATAGTTAAAACAAAAGACGAAAAAAATTTAAAATCTAACGTTCTATATGGCTCATTAATCGGTATCATTGCAATAATTGGTTATAAGATAAGGGCTGTTGCAATATTTATACTAGTAGCGTATTTTGTATATTTAATATTTACTAAAAAGACATTAATAGTGTTAAAGAAGTTTGCACCAATAATAATTGGGGCAATATTAACAATAACTTGTATTTGTACTATTGAGAATAAATTTTTCACAAATGTTAATGTTGATAAAGAATTTCCAATGACACATTGGATTATGATGGGAGTTAATGAAAAAAGTTATGGATATTATTCCCAAGATGATTATAATCTAAGTAGTAGTGCTTCAAACGTTTCAGAAAGAACAGATTTAAATATTAAAGAAATAAAAAACAGATTGAGTGATTTAGGTCCATTTGGAACAGTGAAATTATTAGTAGTTAAATTAGTTTCTGTTTGGGGTAAAGGAGATTATAGTTATCAAAAATATTTAGAATTAGTTAATGACTTTAATCCGTCTTATTCTTATTTATTGGAAGATAAAAATATTGTTATAAATTATTTATTACAGTTCTCTAAAATAGTAGTTATGTTTATGGCAATAATATCTCTTATTAATATTTATAAAAGTGGTAAGAAATCAATTATAGCAATTAGCTTGTTTGGAGCAGTATTTTTCTATCTTGTTTGGGAAGTATGTCCACGATATGGTTTATCATTCTTACCGTGGTTAATACTAATAGGTACATGTTCTTATGATACTTTAAATACCAATTATGAGAAATTCAAATTTTATAAATATTTTAAATGTATTATACTAGTCTTAACTTTAGCATTATTCGCTTTTAGTTTTAATAAATATACAGGTATTAGTTATAAAGAAAATATAGTAGCAAAAGACAGTGTAACCAAGGTTAAGTATATTTCTTTAAATAAAGAAGCGGTTATCACCCAAACAGTAGATTTATATGATAATTTTAATAAAATAAGATTAAAATTTAAAGTTAATGAAATAGATGATGCAACTTATAAGTTGGAGTTAATAACTAAAAATGAAGTTGTGTATGAAAAAGACTTTAAAAAAAATGATTTGAAAGATAAAAAATATACAGATTTTTATTTAGATAAAACTTATGAAGGTGGTAGTTATACTGTAAGATTAAGTTCGGATAGTGCAAGTGATTTAGAAGTTTATATCGCATATAAAGAAAAATTTGATTATTATCCGAATGGTATTTTAGAAGTGAATGAAAAAGAAGAAACTGGCGATTTGATGTTTGAAGTAGTAAATAATGAAGAACGAGGAATTTATACTTATCTAGAATATATGACAATAATGATATTAACACTAGGCATGGAAGTTATAGTGTTATTTAGAAAGAAGGAAGAAGTAAATGAAGAAAAATAATTTAGTATTAAATTTAGTTATACCTTGTTATAACGAAGAAGAAGCACTACCACTAACAAAAAAAGAACTTGATAAAAAAATGAGTAGTTTAATGGAAGAAGGTTTAATTAGTGAAAATAGTAAAGTGGTTTTAGTTAATGACGGTTCTAAGGATAAAACGTGGGAAATTATAACTAAGATACATAAAGAAAATCATATGTACGTAGGAATTAATTTAACTAGAAACAGAGGACATCAAAATGCCTTGCTTGCAGGTTTAATGTATGCAAAAAATCATGCAGATATCTGTATTAGTATGGATGCTGATTTACAAGATGATATTAATGTAATGGATGATATGATAAAAAAATATAATGCCGGTGCTGATGTTGTTTATGGTGTTAGAAGTTCAAGAAAAAAAGATACGTTTTTTAAAAAGTTTACTGCAGAAGCTTTTTATAAATTAATGAACATTATGGGCGTTGAAGTTGTATTTAATCATGCAGACTGTCGTTTAATGAGTAAAAGAGCTTTAGAAGGTTTAAGTGAGTTTAAAGAAGTTAATTTATTCTTAAGAGGTATAGTTCCTCAAGTTGGATATAAAACTGATATAGCTTACTACGAGCGAAGCGAAAGAGTAGCAGGTGAATCTAAATATCCGTTAAAGAAAATGTTAGCGTTTGCTATTGATGGAATAACTTCATTTAGTATAAAACCTTTAAGAATGATTACTTCAATCGGTTTTATTATTTTAATACTTAGTTTTGTAGTTTTGATTTATTCTGTTATTATGAAATTAATTGGTAATACGGTATCTGGTTGGACGTTTATTGTTTGTTCAATTTGGTTAATAGGTGGTATTCAAACTCTATGTCTTGGTGTGATTGGAGAATATATTGGTAAAATATATAAGGAAACTAAAGCGAGACCTAGATATATTATTGAGTGTGTACTTGATTAATGAGTATATAGGTTTAATTCAAAAAATCCCTAATAATGTCTATTAGGGATTTTTTTTACTCATTATTCAGTAGAGAATAACTATAATCATATACTAATAAATGTTTATTTATTTCTTCGTTAATAATTTTATCTTTAAAATCTGTTTCATAAATATTAAATATCATTTCAATAGAGAAATGCTTTTTTTCTTTTTCAGTAAGTTCTAAATACTTGGCTGAAAAGAATAATAAATGTTTATATTTACTAAAATTAGTTATTACTTTTGCATAACTTGGATCTAATATACTTAAAATTTGTTTTAATAAAATAATCATATCTCTTACATTGAAATCTAAACTAAAATTTTTATTTTCTAATAAATATATTGCTAATCTTACTTTATCAATATTACTTAAATTATCAAATTGATGTATTAAATCAACAACTTTTTTTGTATTATCACTTAATAACATATACATTCTCCTTTCATTTTAGCCGTTTTAAGCAACTTTATTTAAAAGACCAGATGGGAGATTAAACTTTACTATAATGTCTTGCTAAAGACACATTAGATATATTTAATCTCGTTTTCTGTCTTAATATTTATCACTCTAACAAATAAAAAAATCAAAAGTTTTTTAATAATTTTACATACTTAATTCAAAATCGTCTTTATCATACTCTTCTTCATAGTTTCTAACTCTTTCCTTATAATAGTCAGGTGCAACTACATAATCATATAATTCATCTTGTTTAGTAGTTCCTCTTGATATACCAATAACATCATGCATATCAAATACTTCATTATCATAGTAGTCCTTAATTGCATCGGCAGTTTCATCTTTGGTATATTCATTACCTCGTTGTAATAGTTTTCTTAAAAATTTCTTTAATAATTGAATTATATAATTTAATCTATCCATTAAACTTTTGTTTTCTTGGTCTAAATATTTATTATCTTTTTTAAGTTTAGTAATCTCTTTTTCATACTTTTTATTTTCTTTTTCTAATGATTTATAGCTATTAGTATAATTATCTACTTCATTAAATATAGTTTGTAGTTTTGGTTGCATTTCCATAACTTTTTTAGATTCTTTAATAACATTATTCATACTATCAAAAGTTTCTTTTTTAACTTTCACATATTCTTTATCAAAAAGAATATTTTTAGTTGATTTCATTTTATCTTCAAAGTCATTAACAGCCTTATCAAGTCTATCATTTTTAACATTTAATTCTTGATTTAATTTTTTAGTTACTCGTTTATATTCTTTAATTTTAATGTGTTTATTATCACTACCTTTTATACCACGTTCTAAATCATATCCTTTTTCAGTTAGTCTTTTATGATATAAGTCTTGTAATTGTGATAGGTGTATTTTATCTTTAATATATTGTTTTTTAGATATTGTATATCGCTCAGTATTTGTTCTATTATCTATTTTTTTAACAAGAGGAACAACAACACAATGTATATGTGGCGTTTTTTCATCTAAATGAACAACACTATGCAATACTTGTTCTTTTGTATAACATAAATCATTATAAACAAAGTCCATACAAGTATTAGCCCATTCATTAATATCTTCTCTTGTCATATTTTTGAAAAATTCAGGAGTTGCAGTAAACATTAATTCATCAGCAACACAATTTCTTGAACTATTTAACATATCGTGATATTTCTTTTTTCTTGATTTCCTTTCGGTTTTCATTCTTTCTTCGTGTTCTTTTTTATATTCTTTTGTTAGTGTATGAAATCCTTTCAAATACTTTTCAGCAAGTGGTACAAGTTCTATATTATCTTTGCTTAATTCTAACTTAATATCTGGATTAGAATTATAAGCTTGTTTTTCTCTTTTATTATGTGATCCTATTTGTGATAAATCTTGTGTAGTCATAATAGGTTCACTTCTAAATATTGCGTAATTTAAATTCATATATCATTCTCCTTTCGTTTTTACACAACAAAAAAAGATATGTAATTAAACATACCTTTCATAATTCTAGCTATTTGTAAATTTTAAATAATTTATTTAATTAATTATTCCATTTATATTTTGTATATCTTCCACCAGAGATTTTAACAATTTTATCTTCTTTAAGTAATTTATTTAAAGTTCTTTCAATTGTAGTTTCACTTAAATCAGGACATTTATTTGTTATA
>CALVRG010000034.1 GCA_944358505.1 uncultured Bacilli bacterium
TAAAATACACCTCCTTTCGGAAGTGTATTTTATCATATTATTTGTAAATTACTTTTTTATTGTGTCTACTCTATGGGGTGCATTTCAAAAATTTGTCCTTTTTATATTACAAAACAAAACTTTCTTATTTTATATTTAATATTAACAAATCTATAATTAAATTATTCTCATAAACACCACTTTTAATTTTATAATCAATATTAGAAAGATCAATAAGGAGTTTTTTTATTTCTTTCAAACTATAAAATCCAACCAATTCTAAAGTTTTTTTAATTCTAAAAGGATGAACATCTAAAATACTAGCCATATCCTTACTTGAAACATTTTGTTTATTTAAAACTTTAACTTGATATAAAAGACGATATTGACTTTCTAGTAAACCAATTAATGAATAACTTTCAATATTATAATTTAAAAGCTCATTATATACTTTAATGGCACTTCTTTTATCCTTTAAAGCCATATCCCTAACTAAATCAAATGTTAAACTATCTTGATTATTTAAAGGTTTAATTAATAATTCCAATGCGTCATTATAAGTAATTATTTTTGTATCTATAAAAGCTAGTTGTAATTTATGACATTCACTTATCAGTCTTTCCAAATTATCATTATAATATAAAGTTAAAAAATTTATAACTTTCTGTTCAACATTATAGTCTTTCAAAATCGATTTAATTATTTCTTTAGGATCTATATTAACATTCACTAATTTAAGTTTACTTACCAGTTCTTTTATATATTTTTTTCTAGCATCTATATTAGAAGTAGTAAAAATTAAAAGAACCTCATTACTCGAATTATCCAAATACTTATTTAATAGTTTTAACTCTTTTTCATTATCAAAATTCTTATTAGTAAAATTTTTAACAATTATCACTTTTAAAGGAGCTAGAAAAGAGATAGTATCTGCATCTTCTAAAATTCTAGAAATACTATCTTCATCTAAATCATAAGTAGTTACTAAAGCTTCATCAAATTTTCTTTCCTTTATAATATCTTTAATTTTTTTATCTATTAAACTAATAGAATCACTTTTAATCAAATAATTATTCATTAACCAAATCCTCTAAAGAATCTTTAATGTTTTTAAGATGTATTTTATCTTTAATTCCACCTTGAGCAAATGTATTACTTCCCCCACCATTGCCATCAAATGATGTTGTTATACTTTTAACAATAAATCCTGCATTAATAGATGGAATGGAACTACGACAAATAAAATTGACACTATTGTCTTCTCTAATATTTGCAAGTAAAACTAAAACTTCATCAAATTTATTACAAAAATTATCAGCCATAGATTTTACCAAAAACATTTCTAAATTATCTAATTCCAAATACAATACTTTTTTACCATTTATTTCTTTTATCCTTGACAAATAAGAATCCAAACTTGCTATAGTAATTTTTTCTAATTCACTATTATAAGATTTTTCTAAACTTTTCACTTCACTTTGTACATAACCAAGTTCATTTTGATTAAAAATAATATCTTTATATGACTTAGGAAGAGAATTGTCTATTTCAACATCGAAATTTAATTTTATATTTTGTTTATTAGCGAGTGCTAATATTTCTTTAGCTTTTATTAATAATTTTACCATTTCATCATTATATGGTTTAATAACCTCAAAAAGAGTATTTTCTAATCTAGAACCCGTAACAGCTTCTATTCTATAAGTATTACTACCTTTAGACTCAAAATTATAAATAGCAAAAGATTTTATATCTTTAGTATTAGCAACATGAGTCCCACCACATAGTTCAATAGATTTATCAATTTTAACAACCCTTACATTATCACCATACTTTTCACCAAATAAAGCCATAGCGCCCAATTTTTTAGCTTTATCAAGTGGCATCGTTTCAGTTGAAGTAATAACATTCTTTTTAATAACAGAATTAACAAATTCCTCTACTTTAATTATATCATCATCACTTATTTTAGATGAGCAAGTGAAATCAAACCTAAGTTTTTCGTCATCTACATAGCTACCTGCTTGTTTTATGTTTTTATCAACAACTGTCTGTAAAGCATATTGTAATAAATGTACACTAGAATGATTTGCTTCAATCTCTTTTCTTCGAGGTTTGTCAACAATAACTTCAACCTCATCATTAACATGAATAATACCATCTAATAGTTTTATTTTATGTATATTTTGGCCATTAGGTCCTTTGAAAACATCAACTACTCTAGCTTTAAAATTTTTCCCAACAATCATTCCTGTATCAGATACCTGTCCCCCAGACTCTGAATAAAAACAAGTCCTCTTTAAAATAATATAACCAGAATGATCCAAAGACTTTTCAAGATTATCTTTGCTAACAATAGCAAGTACACTGCTTTTTAAACGATATAATCCATACACAAAAGTAGAAGGCTTAGTAAAATCCATCAATACTTTCTTTTGACTAGCCATAGAAGTTTTACTACGAGAATTTCTTTTAGCAAGTTCTTTTTGTTTAGACATATAATCATTAAATTCCTCTAAATTAACACTATAACCTTGTTCCTTAGCAATTTCTTCTGTAAGCTCAAAAGGAAAACCAAAAGTATCATATAATTTAAAAGCATCATAACCACTTATTTCAGTTCCATCAGTTACTTCTATTATTTCTTTTAATCTTCTTTCTCCATCTTCTAATGTATTTAAAAATAATTTTTCTTCTTCTAATATATAAACCGCAACTTCACCAGAATTATTCTTTAATTCAGGATAAGCTTCCCCCATAACTTGAACTATTGTAGGAACTAGTTTATAAAGAAATGGTTCATTAAATCCCAAAGTTTTACCAAATCTAACACTTCGTCTAACTAAACGTCTTAAGACATAATCTCTTCCTGTATTACCAAAATTAGCACCATCAGAAATAGCAAACGTAACAGCCTTCATATGATCAGCTATTACTTTAAAAGCAACTTGCCCATCATACAAAACACCACTTAATTCTTCAATTTTAGTTATAATTGGTTTAAATAAGTCTGTCTCAAAATTTGATTCAACTCCCTGAAAAATACAACACCATCTCTCAAGCCCAGCACCTGTATCAATATTTTTATGAGGAAGTTCTTTATATTTATCACGTGGAACGCCACTTTTAGAGTTAAATTGACTAAAGACATTATTCCAAATTTCCACATAACGATCTTGATCCTCATCATTAATAAATTTTTCCCAAGCATCATGATTTGGATCTAATTTTTCTCCCTGATCATAAAATATTTCACTATCAGGGCCACATGGACCTTCTCCTATTTCCCAAAAATTCCCATCAAGTTTAATAATATGACTTTCATCCATGCCTAAAGATACCCATTTATTATAAGCATCTAAATCTTTTGTATATACTGTTACATAAAGTTTTTCCTTAGGTATACTAAAATATTCATCTCCTGTTAACAATTCAAAAGCAAATTCTATTGCTTCATTTTTAAAATAATCCCCTATTGAAAAGTTACCCATCATTTCAAAAAAAGTATGATGTCTTTTAGTAACTCCAACATTTTCTATATCATTAGTTCTAATACATTTCTGAATATTTACAATTCTCCTTGCTAAAGGAGCAACACTACCATCAAAATATTTTTTAAGTGGTGTAACACCAGCATTAATCCAAAGAAGTGAATCATCATTAATAGGTATTAAGGATGCAGACTTAACATACTTATGGCCATGTTCCTCAAAATATTTGATCCACATCTTTCTTATTTCATTACTAGTCATATATTTCATACTACTTCTCTCCTTCATGCTCTATTTCTTTAAGTATCTCTTCCAATCTACTATAACAATTTTCTAAATCTCCATTATTTAAAATATAATAATCGGCAAAAGCAATAGGACCACCTTTAGCAGAGTTCTCTATTTCAGAAACATCTCTTTTAACAATATCCTCGTGATTAAATGGCCTATCTTGCCTATACATCACTCTATTATATCTGATTTTTTTATCAGTGCAAATACAAATTAATTTTAAATCATTAAATTCTTTCTTTAAAATTAAATATTCATCCCAAGAATATAAACCATCTAAAACAGTATTTTCCACTTTATAAGCTTCCTTTATTTTAGGTAATAATATTTTAGCAACTACACCCATACCATGTTCTCTTCTTAACTTTTCCCTAAATTCCTTTTGGCTATCAGGAGTTATCTCAATACCCTCTTCTCGCATTTTTTCATAAATAACTCCTCCAAAATATATTCTTTCATATCCCTTATCTTTAAGATAAGTAGTAACAACACTTTTACCAGAACCACTCATACCAACTATTGCAATAAGTTTATTCATATTAAATCAACCTCGCTTTCTTTAGCCATTATTTTATCAGCCTCACTATATAAGTGTTCTTTAGAAGTATTATCTATTATATAATCATAATTATCATACTTCTCAACATCAGTTTCTGTAATATGATTTTTTTCTTTAAGAGAAAGATTATTATTATAACCATCCCTTTTAACATATATAATCTTAATATTCTTAAAGCGTTTTCTTAACAAATTAAATTCACTTATTAATCTTCCGTCAGTAATAATAAAAACAGAAAAATAATTCTTTAAAATTTCAATATCTTCACACAATCTATCTACAAGAAATGTTTCTTTATGAAGTTTATTTCTAATTATTTCTATACCCATTTCCTGTAAAAATTCTCTTGGCTTATTTCTTAAATCCCCATCCCAACTAAAATAATTTCTAGCATATTCATATAATGGAGTTGTAATATGTAAAATACAAGCACTTTCACCTTTATAATCATATTTATTTTTCATATAACTTCCGAGTAAATCTTTTCCTGATGCTGCCTTCCCAGCTAATAAATATATTTTCATAACATCACTCCTATTTATACATAAAAAAGACCACATAGGAGCATTATTAAAATAACACTGTACCATCCTACTTTGGTCTTAATTTTCGATAAGGGTCATCCCCACAAAACTAAAGAAGTAGCATACAAAAGATTTTGGTTAATTTCCACCAAACATTAACTCTCTATTTCAAAATTTTCTTTTGTTTTATCCTCTCTCACTGTTTTCTTATTGTTATTCTTATAATTATTGAATTTTTCGCCTAATATTGAGTTTTCCATAAAAAATTCAAAAATTATCTTAACTGTTGCAATCAACGGAGTCGCAACTATCATTCCTATCATACCAAAGAAATAATTAAAAATCAATAGTCCTAACATAATTGTAACAGGATGTAAACGCATAGTTTTACCCATTATTAATGGCTGATAAAAATTATTTTCAAGCAATTGACAAACTAAAACAGCAATAAGGCAAAATAATCCAACCATTGGATCTATCGTGAACCCTACAATAACAGCAGGAGCACCTCCAATCCATGGTCCAATATATGGAATAATATCAGTAATAGCACAGAATAAAGCAAAAAGAAACGGAGCACTTAATCCTGCCAAAGAAAATCCTATAGATTGAGTAATAAATACCAAAAACATGATTAATAACATTCCTTGAACATAATTTCTTAATTTCCCATTAATTCTTTTCATTAAATCCTTGGAATTATATTGCCATCTTCTAGGAATAACACTTAAAATATTTTTTTGAATTTTATGAAAATCAAATAATAAGTAAAATCCTATCATAAGTCCTAAAATAATATTAGTAGCACCACCTATAAAGGCCTTACCAAAATTCCAAATAGTATCAGGTAATGTACTGGCAAAATTAGTTCCCATATTTTCTATTTTACCAAGTAAAACATTTTTATAGTTTTCAACTTGATCACTATCACCAAGTTTTTCTAAAAAATCGCTTGCAAATTCTTGTGCACTATCAACAATATCAGGAACTACATTAACAACATCAGAAACACCACTAGAAAAAGTTGGTACTATAAATATTAAAATTAAAGAAATAATTCCAAAAATAATTATATAAGTAAGAAGACAAGCTAAAACTCTAGGCATTTTTGAAGAAAATTTAGTAGCTAAAGGGTCGAGTAACCAAGCTATTATAAAACCAATAAAAACAGGAGAAATAACTGATAAAATAGTACCTATAATGCTCAAAACTTTCCATTCTTTAATTAAATATGTACCTATTAAAACAACTAAAAATATAACTAATACAAAAGCAAACTTTAAAAGTTGATTAGAAATATAAAAGAAACTATTGATAGCTTTAGTATCTAATTCTTTCTCTTTATTTTTTTTAAACATAATACACCTCCATTTTATTAACTAATTATGCTTATTACCTCTTGGAAAAGTATGCAAATAAATATCTTTCAACCTATCATTAGTAATATGAGTATATATCTGTGTAGAAGAAATACTTTCATGTCCTAGTAATTCCTTAACAGATAAAATATCGCAGCCCTCATTTAAAAGATGTGTAGCAAAAGAATGTCTTAACATATGAGGAGATATATTTTTATGAAGAGATGTTTTTTTTATTATATTTGTAAGTATATATCTAATTCCTCTTTCTGTTATACATCTACCCTGATTATTTAAAATCAAGTAATCAGTCTTAAATTTATTTAACTTATCATAACCATCATGTAAATATATTTTTAAAATATCACTAGCATATTCACCATAATTAACAATTCTTTCTTTGCTTCCTTTACCATGAATAAGAATTGTTCTTTCACTTATATTTATATCTTTTAATCTTATCTTAACCAATTCTCCTACTCTTATTCCAGTTGCATACATTAATTCAAGTATTAACCTATCTCTTTGGCCTATAGATGTATTTAAGTTAGAAATAGAAAACAATTCTTCTAATTCATTATACTCAAAATATCTTGGCAATTTTTGCTCTTTTTTAGGAAAAGATATCAAATTAAATAAATTCGTACTAACTTTATTAATACTGCATAAATACTTATAATAACTTCTAAGAGCACTAATTTTTCTACTAATAGAAGTAGATTTTTCTTTTTTTTCCTCTTTCAAATATGTTAAAAAAAATCTTATATCACTATATTCCAAATTTAAATAATTAACATTTTCTTTGTCTAAATAAACTAAAAACTCTTCTATATCCCTTTCATAGTTATCAATTGTATATTTAGAATAATGTTTTTGGTACTCTAAATATTCTAAATAAGCAAATAAGTCATGCATAAACCTTCACCTAACAATATTCTAACAAAAAAAAGAAGAAATTACCAGTTAGCATTTCTCTTTATCTAATAATACTTCTTTACGAGAAAAATTTTGTTTACCTTTTTTATCAAGACCAATTGCTTTTACTAATATAGTATCTCCAACTTTAACAACATCTTCAGCTTTATTAATATGTTTTGTATCAAGTTGAGAAATATGAACTAACCCTTCACATCCTGGCCAAATTTCAACAAAACATCCAAAATCATGAACTGAAACTACCTTAGCTTCATAAACCTTACCAATTTCTACTTCCCTAGCAACATCTTCAATCATTTTAACTGTTTTATCAATTACTTCCTGATCAGTATGATAAACTATTACCCTACCATCATCTTCTAAATCAACTTTAACAGCACCAATACTATTTACATCGTTAACACCACTAGCATCACAAATAATCTTAGTGATCATTTCACCACCTTTACCAATTACATCACGAATTTTAGATGGAGAAATATAAAATATTTTAGTTTTAGGAGCATATTTTGATACTTCGCATCTTGGCTCACTAATTTGTTTTTTTATAACATCAAGTATTTCAAGTCTTGCTTTCTTAGCTTGCCCAAGAGCTTCTTTCAATATATTTTTAGTAACTCCTTTTATTTTGATATCCATCTGTAAAGCACATATTCCATCTTTTGTACCAGCCACTTTAAAATCCATATCACCTAAATGATCTTCCATACCAGCAATGTCAGTTAATATTGTATAATCATTATCGCTTGTAATAAGTCCCATAGCAATTCCAGCTACAGGGGCCTTTATTGGAACACCGGCTGCCATTAAACTCATACATCCTGCACAAATTGATGCTTGAGAGCTACTACCATTACTCTCAAGAATTTCAGAAACAACTCTAATAGTATATGGAAATTCATCCTCACTTGGTATTACTTGAAGTAAAGCCCTTTCACCCAAAGCACCATGACCAATTTCTCTTCTACCAGGTGCACCATATCTTCCTGTTTCTCCTACTGAAAACTGTGGAAAGTTATAATGTAACATAAATCTCTTTTCATCTTCCAAACTTAAACCATCAAGTATTTGGTGTTCCCCTAAAGCACCAAGAGTAGTCACGGAAAGACATTGTGTTTCACCCCTTGTAAACAAAGCTGAACCATGAGTTCTAGGAAGCAAATCTATATCCGTTGACAAAGGCCTAATTTCATCCATTTTTCTTCCATCCGCTCTAATCTTTTCTTTAACAACAATATTTCTAAATAATCTATACTCAACATCACTAACAATCTTATTTATCTTAACAATCAATAAATTTAATTCTTCACTATCAAGATCCTTATTATCAGCCCTATATTTTTCAATTATATTCTCTTTAATCTCATCTATTTTAGAATAACGTTCCAACTTTTCTTTAATTCTTAAAGCATTATCTAAATCTTTTTCTACCAAAGATGTTACTTCATTAATTAAATCATCCTCAATAATTAAGCTTTCATATTCAAAAGGAGTAACACCTATTTCAGAAATTATTTCTAATTGCCAATCACATAACAATTTAATTGCTTCATGTGCCTTCATTAATGCTTCAAGCATAATTTCCTCGCTAACTTCTTTTGCACCTGCTTCAACCATATTAATAGCATCTTTAGTACCCGCTACAGTAAGATCTAGTACGCTTCTTTCTAGTTCCTCTACAGTTGGATTAATAATATATTCACCATCTATATATCCAACTTTTACCCCAGCAATTGGACCTTGAAATGGCGCACCTGATATCATTGTTGCAAGAGAAGATGCCAACATTGCAGTTAACTCTGGAGAACAATCTTGATCAACTGATAATACTGTATTAATGACTTGAACCTCATTCTTAAAATCTTCTTTAAATAAAGGTCTCATCGGTCTATCAATTAATCTAGCTGCAAGTGTTGCTGCATCAGTTGGCCTTCCCTCTCTTTTTATAAAACCACCAGGTATTTTGCCAACAGAATAAAGTTTTTCCTGATAATTAACTGTCAAAGGAAAAAAATCACTTAAAAGATTAGATTTCTTATTAATAACTGTTGCTGCTAATATAACAGTATCATTATATCTAACTAAAACAGAACCATTAGCCTGTTTGGCAAGTTCTCCATGTTCTACAATAATCTTCTTCCCATAAAAATCATATTCAAATATTTTTTTCTCCATACTTCCTCCATAAACTCTATTACTAGAATACCAAAAAAATAAAAAAATTGCTACTTATATTAATATTTTAATTTTACTTAAAATATATAATAAAAAAGAACTTGCTCTTAAGTTCTATTTTCTTAATCCTAATTTTTTAACTATTTCACGATACTTTGTAACATCCTTCTTAGCTAAATAATTAAGCATATTACGTCTTTGACCAACTTTCATTAAAAGACCACGGCGTGAATGATGATCATGAGTATGTTCTTTTAAGTGTTCAATTAAATTATCAATTTCTTTTGTAAGAATTGCAATTTGAACAGAAGCAGAACCAGTATCATTCGCATTAACACCAAATTCTTTAATTATTTGTTGTTTTTCTTCTTTAGTTAAAGCCATAACTAACCTTCCTTTCTATAAAAATACACCATGCTCTTAGTAATTGGTATAAGGAAGAACTCCAAAAACAAAAGAACAGGTAACATACATATAATATACTATAAAAGTTGCAATTTGTCTACCATTTTTAATAATTTTAGTTATCCATTTATTTTAACATTTTATAGCACTTTAATATATTATTATCTATTTTATAAATAGCTATAATTTTTTTATTTTTTACAAATAATACTTTATCTTTAACACCATAATTATCATTAATTGCAGCCCCATTAAAAACATACTTATAATCATAATCACTTATTTCTGCAATAGGTAAATTCAAAGCATCAGAAATAGTAAATAAATAACTATTAATATTAACTTCATCCAAATAAATAGCGTCTTTTAATAAAAATTTTCCACATCTAGTTCTAATTAAACTAGACATTGTACAAGGTATATTTAAAATATTTCCCATATCCCTAATAATGCTTCTTATATATGTTCCTTTAGATACAACAACTCTAAATTCAAAAGAAGTATCATTATAATTCAATAATTCTAAATCCTTAATTATAACTTCCCTTTTAGGCAATATCACTTCTTCATTATTTCTTGCATATTCATATAACTTTTTACCATTTATTTTAATTGCAGAATATTTAGGAACTTCTTGAAAATAGTTCCTTGGAAAACTATTAAATAAATCAATTAAAGATTCTTTAGTTATTTTTTTATTACTTCTTTCAATAACATTTCCTTCTAAATCTAAAGTATCAGTCAAAATTCCAACCTTTACTTTTGCAATATACTCTTTTTCACTATTAGTTAATAATTCATTTATTTTAGTAGCCTTATTAATTGTCATTACCAAAAGTCCTTCTGCTAAAGGATCTAAAGTACCATTATGCCCAACTTTAGGAGTATTAAATATTTTACTAATCTTATTAACAGCATCCCTTGAAGTAATACCTTTAGGCTTATTTACCAAAATAATTCCTGACTTATTATATAGTTTATTATATTCCTCTAAAGTTAAATTATTATTTGCAATAATATTAGCAGTTTTACTACCCACATATCTATAATGCCATGGTTCATAACAACATCCTGTAATTTGTTCTTTACTTTTAGGATACCTTAAAATAAAACCGTATTTAGGTAATAATTTAATAATTTTTTTATAAGTATTATCTTCTTTCAACAATTCATTATAATTAGCTAAAACATTTCCATCTTTAATCAAACCAATATCAAAACAAAGTCCTGTATAATATTCATTACTATTTATGCACAAAGTATAATTTTTTTCATAATTATCACTATGCATAGAAGTAAATTTCTTATTGTTTTCATCTTGATTCTCAATATTTTTATAACCACTAGCAAGATAAACAAAAATATTATCTTGTTCTAAATCTTTTTTTAAGTTCAAAAATTCCTTTGCCGTTCTTTTTTCAAGAAAATAAGTTTCACCTAACTCATTAATTATTTTAACTAAATTAATATTAGAAAACTCTTCTTTATTATATGGATTATCTTTATTAACTAAAATTTGATAATTCATTTTAATCCTCATTTATTTTATTTATTAATTCATCTATATGTTCCCCATAAGCAATAGAAGAATCATATAAAAATTTTAATTCCGGTATATGCCTTATTTGTATTTTTTTTGCAAGACTACTTCTTATAAAACTACTAGCATTATTTAGAGCCTTTAAAGTTTCATCCTTCTTTTCTTCATTTAATACTGTAATATAAATTTTACAAAAACTTAAATCGTTTGTAGTATCACAATCCGTAACTGTTACAAATTTAATATTCTCATCTTTTACTTCTAACATTAATATTTTACTAATTTCCTCTTGTATCATATGATTAATCCGTTCAATTTTTACATTCGCCATATTATCCGTCCCTTCTTTAAATAAGTATATCATGTATACTTTTAGATGTAAATTAATGAATACAAATAAAATAATTAATTATATTACAACAAAAATAATTATCAACTATAAAAGAATAGATTAATTTCTAAGTTAATCTATTCTTTACTTAAAATATTGTTTGAGCAATAAATAAATTTTAAAACAATCTCACTTATCTTTCTATTTCTACTAATTCATAAGTTTCTATTATATCATTTTCTTTATAATCTTGAAAATTCTCCAAAGTCAAACCACAATCACGATCTTTAGCTATTTCTCTAATTTGATCTTTTTCATGTTGAAGTGATCTAATAGAACCATTATATATTACTATATCATCTCTAACAAGTCTTGCTTTACTATTATTCTTAATAATACCAGTTAACACATGACACCCTGCTATTAATCCTACTTTGGAAAATTTGAAAATTTGCCTTATTTCAGCTGTTCCTGTAACTTTTTCTTCATAAACCGGTTCAAGCATTCCTTTCATTGCTTTTTCCATATCTTCTACAACTTTATAAATAATATCATAATATCTTATCTCTATATTATGTTCTTTAGCCAAATCACTTGTTTTATTACTTGCTCTTGTATTAAATCCAATTATAATTGCTTTAGAAGCTTCCGCCAAAACTATATCACTTTCTGTAATACCACCAACCGCACTACGTATGATATTTATTTTAACACCTTCAACATCTATCTTTTCTAATGATGATTTAACAGCCTCTAAGCTTCCATTAGTATCCGTCTTTAAAACAATATTTATCTCTTTTAATCCCTCATTAATCTGACTAAATAATTCATCCAAACTCATACCAGTTCTATTTGTATCAGTTTCTTTCATTCTCTTAGCACGATCGTTTGCAATCGCTTTAGCTTGCTTCTCCGTCTCAAAAGCCATAAATTTGTCTCCTGCACTAGGAACAACAGATAAACCAGTTATTTCAACAGGCATAGAAGGAGTTGCTTCTACTATGTTTTGTCCTAAATCATTTTTAAGGCTTCTAACTTTGCCATATGAAATCCCTACTACAACAGGATCTCCTAACCTTAAAGTACCATTTTGTATTAATAAAGTAGCAACAGGCCCAACATGCTTATCCATTCTACTTTCTAAAACTGCACCAGTTGCATATCTATTAGGATTAGCCTTTAACTCTTGCATTTCAGAAACTAAAAGTATATTTTCTAACAAATCATCAACGCCATCACCAGTTAAAGCTGATATTTTATTAACTAAAACATCTCCACCCCATTCTTCTGGAGTTAATCCAGCTTCAACTAATCCAGTCATAACTCTTTCAATATTAGCATCAGGTTTATCAATTTTATTTATACAAACAATAATAGGAACATTTCCCGCTTTTGCATGATCTATAGCTTCCTTTGTTTGTGGCATAATACCATCATCAGCTGCTACAATAATAATAACAATATCTGTAACACTGGCACCTCTTGCACGCATTTCGGTAAAAGCTTCATGACCAGGAGTATCAATAAAAGTAATTTTTTTCCCTTTACATTCTACTTGATAAGCACCTATTTCCTGAGTAATACCGCCTGCTTCTTTTCCAGCTACATTACTTTTTCTAATAGTATCAAGTAATGTAGTCTTACCATGATCAACATGTCCCATAATAGTAACTACTGGTGGTCTTTCAACTAAATCTTCTTCTTTATCCTCTATCTCATAATTTTCAAAATTGGAAATATCAGCAGTTTCTTCTCTTTTTACAGTTTTATCATAATCAAGTGCTAAAACTTCTACATCTTCAAAACTAAGTGCATTATTTAAAGTAGCCATTACTCCTAAATTCATCAATTTCATGATAATACTACTAGATGTAACACCTAACGCATTAGCTAAATCTGTTACAGTCATACCTTCTTTATATAATAAAACATTTTCATTAATTTCATGCTCATTACTTTGAAGTTTTTCTTTATGTTTATAAATTTTCTTTCTTTCTTTAGCAAAGTCAATATTATTTTTTTGTGTCTTACTAGCTTTATTTTTTACTTTTGTTACTTTTAATTCATTATCATCAGTAAGTTTTGAATCATATGCTATTTTTTCAGCTTTCTCATCCAAAGAAAAATCATTAATCATTTCTTCATCAGGATCAACTTCTATATAATCCTCTTCATCTTGAAAAGAGTTATCTAAAAGTATAACCTCATCATCACTCAAAATTCTATTCATTTCACTAGTATCCATAGCAAGTCGTTCCATGTGTTTTATTACATCATCAACACTTCTATTAATATCTACTGCATATTCTTCTATTGTCATATTATTCACCTCTTTCTAATATTTTTCTTATTTCGTTATATACCTCATCACTTATTTTACACTCTAATTTTTTTTCTAAAACTTTCTTCTTGATAGCCTCATCTAAAACATTTAAGTCCTTTTTAATATATGCACCTCTACCATTCATTTTTCCAGTTAAGTCTACTTTTACATTTAAATCTTTATCTCTAACTATTCTTAACAAGTCTCTTTTATCTAATTTTTCATTAGTTACAACACATGTTCTAAGAGGAATTTTCCTATTTTTCAAAATACATTACCTCCTAATCTTTTTTTATACTTATACCTAATTCTTTAGCTTGTTCACTAGTTTTTATATCTATCTTATATTTAGTAAGCTTAGTAGCTAGTCTAGCATTAAGACCTTTTTTTCCAATTGCTAAAGAAAAATTATCTCCATCTGCAATAACTAAAGCCTCTTTCTTCTTAACATCAGTTACTAATACTGTCAAATCTTTTGCAGGTTGTAACGCATTTGCAATAAATATAGATGGATCAGTATCATATTTAACAATATCTATCTTTTCTCCATTTAGCTCTGTAATAATATTAGCAATACGACTACCTCTTTCACCAATACAAGCACCTATTGGATCAACTTTAGAATTTTCCGAATATACAGCTACTTTACTTCTAACACCAGCCTCACGAGCTACACTATAAAGAAGAACTGTACCATCAGCAAGTTCTGGTATTTCACTTTCAAATAATCTTTTAACAAAACCAAAATGTCTTCTGCTAAGTAATACTAAAAGATTACGACCATTATTATCTACTTTACTAACATAAACTTTAATTTGACTACCCATTTTTATTTGTTCACCAGGAATAATATCTTTTTTTGGTAGAATTCCATTAGTGCGACCTAAATCAATAAAGTAATTATCGGTATCTTCTAAAGCAACGGTACCAACTAAAAGTTCATCTTGTTTATCGCCAAACTCATCAGTAATACTATTACGTTCTGCTTCTCTTATTTTTTGAATAACTACTTGCTTAGCAGTAGAAGTAGCAACACGCCCAAAATCTTTTGGTGTTACTTCTGTATCAATAGTATCACCAATTTCTATAGTTTTATCTAATTTTCTAGCATCGCTTAGCTTAATTTCACAACTAGGATTGAAAAAAGAAATTTTTTCTTCTTCCTTCTCCTCATCTGGACTTTCATTTTTAATATCATCTAAAGTGTCAATGTTTTCATCTTCAGCATATCGTTCAAACAAAGCATCTTCATATTCTTCTTTAGTCATTTTATCATCAGGAACTACTGTTAAATATGAAAATACTTTAATATCTCCTGTATCTTCATTTATTAAAACTTTAACATTGTTATTTTTAGATTTACTATTCTTCTTATAAGCACTAGTTAAAGCATTTCTCATTGCATCATAAATTATTTCTTTATCTATATGTTTTTCTTTAACTACTAAATCAACCGCTTTAAGAAATTCTTTTCCATTCATTATTACATATCTCCTTTCACTTTGGAATGTATATCAAGTACATCCACATCATCACACAAATTATTTTCATCCATAATTGGATTAATTATTTTAGTTGCATCTGTTATCTTATTAATATCAATTAGATTATTACTATCAAGTTCAATATTTAAAGTTTTTACACCTTCTTCAGTAGAATAATAAACACCACTTACAAAAAGATCTAATTCTTTAATTTTATTATCCACTAAAGTTTTAACCTTTTCAAACATACTACTCCTCCTATCAAATTTAAAGAGTGAAGTATTTAAACTTCACTCCTTTCTTAGCTACAAGTATACTATATAAATTTATTTTTGTCAAAACTAATAAATAATGTTATTATATATAGTAGGTGATAAATATATGAAAGGAATATTTACAAAGAAAAGAATTTTAGAAATATGTAAAGGACTACTCACCTTTTTATTATTTTACTTCAGTAGTTACTTACAGCTAATACCAATAATTTTATTAGGCATTGATGTTAATAATTATACAACATTTGACCTTGCTATTGTAAACACCTTTACTGACTTATGTTTAGTAATAATATTAATAGGATTATATTTAAAAGAATTAAAAATAGAGTTGAAAAAATTTAAAGAAAATCTAAAAATTTCTTTAGATACTGCCTTCAAATATTGGTTTGTTGGTTTGATAATAATGTGCATATCTAATATTATTATTGGTTATATTACATCGTTAAAAACTTCAAGCAATGAACAAGCGGTACAAACCTTAATTAATACAACACCATATTTGATGATATTTACAGCTGGAATATTAGCACCATTTATAGAAGAATTAACATTTAGAAAAGGAATATTTAAAATATTTAAAAACAAATGGATTTATGCCACAGCTTCTGGATTAATATTTGGTTTATTGCATGTAATAGGAAGTAATAACATATTAGAATACTTATATATAATACCTTATGGTAGTTTAGGATTTTTCTTTGCTTTAACATATTATGATACTAAAAGCATTTACCCATCAATAATAATGCACGCAATACATAATACTGCATTAATTATTCTATCCATAATGGCATTTTAAAAAATACATACTTGAATGAGAATAAATAAAATTCTCATTTTTATTTTTATAAAATATACATTAATCAATTAACAATATTTAATATATTACCTGTTGCAATATTATAAATATAACAAAAAAAGATAATACTCTAAATATTACCTTTTAATTCATAGATAATTCAAACGGTGAATTTTTTGTTCCATCTCCTCCTGTTATCACAACATTAGATTTTAAATTCAATGAAGGTTTAATTCCAGGTGTCGCAGTTGAAGGTGTATAGTTATTTGAATTACCATTGGTAGCTATAAAACGCACATTTGTAGAACTATATGGAGTTAAAGTCCAATATAGTTTTACTAAACCCGTACTTGTACTTCCACCTTTTTGACTAGATCTTTCAAATTGACCAGCCATTAATTCACCTACTCTTAATAATCCTACTTTCGCTGTAACAGTACTTGACGTTAAAGTTTCACTAGTAGTATTCTGAAACTTTGCCAAACGATAACTTGCATCTGCAGCAACTACACCCAAATACCATGTTGTATTATCACTAATCATATCACTGTAAGATGAACCTACATAGTTTGTTAAATAATCCCCATTTAAAAATGTCCCTATTGTATTTGTATTTGAATATAATATATTATTTCCAAAAGTAGAAGTCTTGAAACTACCCGAATCTTTAAGAGGTTCTGCACTAACTATTTTTGTCAATCCTTCTGTTTCATGACTTACTATTCTATATAAATTATTTTCTCCTGTTCCAAAATGAATATATTCTCCACTATATCTTGTATTTAACAAAGTTCCTGATAAATTATTGTCATTATCTCCTTTCAAACGATATGGATCATCAATTGTACCCATACCATCTACAATTTTAACATCAGATTTTAAAATTATCGATGGACGAAAAGCAGTACCAATAGTAGCATCAGGTGCACTAGTAGTAGCTGAACCACTATTAGTAACACCTCTTATATCAGAAGAACTAGAAGGAGTTAAAGTATACCAATAAAGACCATTATTCAAATACCCATTACCATAAGTACTACCTCTATAGCTTGTTTGATATTCATACATATTTAAAAGTCCTACAGTAGCAGTTACAATTGTTGTACCTTTTGGCTTTGTTATACTCCCAAGGGAAGCAGAAGTAAGCGTTGCATCCCAATTTGTATCTGTTAATATAAAATTTTCATAATCTCTTAAATTTCCTAAGAAACCATCCACACTCGTATCATTCAACCAATCCTTAATAAAAGAACCATCAAAAGTAGCAGTACCACTTGAATATGGAATAGCACCCATATTCCACTGCGTTACTAATTTAGTAGTTTTGGAAGAATTATTGATAGACACTGCCCTCCATAACTTTCCACTATACCAAATATAATTATTAGGCTCTGCGCCTGTTATAAATGTATATGTTCCATCACTATAAGTAGATCCACTACTTAAATTTTGTACTAAAATTTCCGAAGGTGAAACTGCATATTCATTAAACAAATGTCCATCACTAGGCAATGTTAAATCATTATAATCAAGACCTATACCAACACCTAAAGTTATAGTTTTACTACTAGTAGAATTATTTGTAATCCTAATCTTATAAGTATTACTAGAACCACTAGAACCACTAGCTTCTAAATTAATCCCCTTTTCTTCCGGTGGAACATTAGCTTCATCTTCTATCTTATAGCCAGCTATTAACTTAGAATTCAAACTGCCCACATAATAAAAATTAAATCTTGCTGTTCTATTATTAGGATTACTCAAAGTAATACTAAATTCTTTAGCACTTTTTGCAGGAATTGTTAAAGTATTAGAAGTTGTTCCATCAACTTTTAAATCATATACCAAATTACCAGTCACTATACTAATAGCATTGTTTTTTTCTTTAGTTACAGTGAATAACGCATATGAAAAATATC
>CALVRG010000035.1 GCA_944358505.1 uncultured Bacilli bacterium
TAAAATCTTTATATGAAAAGAAAGATTATGAAACATTAGAGAAATATAGTAAAATACTTTATGCAGAAGCTAGACTTATTGAAGGAATGAGTTTAGATAATCCAACAGAAATAAGTAATTTAATTAGTGAAGAATTAGCTAAATAAAAAAGGATAGGTTAACTACTTATCCTTTTTACATTCTTTAGCAATACATTCATCATAAAATAATGATTTTTCTTTTAATCTTTCATCTATATAATCATTACCATATTCTTCTGATAAAGTTGCTTTACAACTAAATAAATTAGTACCAAGACCAAGTTTATCCCCATCTATTTTTACTCCTAAAGAAGCAAGAGTAGTAGGGTAATAATCAAAGGTAGTAAACTCCCTATTTTTATTACAATCAGTATCTACCGCTGAATTTATAAAAACATTATAGACACTTCTATTATAATTAGGATCAATATCATCAAAAGAGTATGTATTCATACTTAAATGATCTCCTGCTAGAATAATAGTTGTATTTTCATAAAAGTCTTGTTTTTTAATCCAATCAATAAATTCTTTTAACATTTCACTAGAACAAGCGATAGAATTTAAATAATGATCATCATATTCATACTTACAATCTTTTTCAATATGTCCATCTGGAAAATGGGTATCTGCTGTTAACATAGTAAAATTAAATGGTTCATCATTTTCTGCTATCTTTAATAATTCTTCTTTAGCATAATCAAACATTTTTTTATCTTCATAACCCCAATTAACATAATAGTCTTCATCAATAATTCCATCATCTATTGCAGTGAAATAATCAAATACCGTATAATTACCGTGATTTTTAAAATAAACTCTTCTTCCTCCAAAAGTTAAATCAGAACCTACCATTATATACTGCTTATATCCTTCTTCTTTTAATATTTCTCCTATAGAATATGCACCTGCAAGGGTTGTACCTTTTCTATAAGTACTTTCATCATCTTGGTTAAAAGTTGTTTTTAAAGGAATACCAGAAGTATGAGATACCATTGCAGCCATAGTCCAAGAGGTATTATATGCCATATGGGCCCCACCTGTTAATTCATTAGAAGAAAAGTTAATATTATCATTTGCAAGATCAGTTAATTCTTTAATATAATTTGTATCATAAGCACCACCGTTTTCTTTGTCTGCATAAGTTGATTCCATAGACTCTAAAAATATATAGATTAAATTTCTTTTCTTTTTAGGAAACTCTAATTTAACTTCTTCTGGATCAGTATAATTAACTTCTAAAAAATTAGATTCTATATAACTATACTCAATATAATTAAAAATATATAAGTTACTCATTGCATAATAAATAGAATAAATTAATAAACAAAGTACTAATATAATATTAATAATAGTATAAGAATTTAATTTAATAACTTTATTTTTAATTTTAATAGAAAAATATGCTTCTATATATTTAAAAAAATGTTTTATAACTATTACTATAATTATAATAAGAATAGTTATAACTAAAGGAATTAATACATTTTTACAAACAAATTCTGTAATTATATCATTACTTGCAGTAGATACAGAACTATTTAAAGTAAAAAGAATTTGATCAAAATTATCAAACTGACAATTTATTAAAGTCCATTTAGTGCTAAAAATAATAACAAGAGATAAAAATATACTAATAAAAGCTAATATCCATTTAATTGCTTTTATTATTTTTCTTTTTTGTAGTCTTTTTAACTTCTTTTTTCTTTTCACTAACTTCTTTAGTTTTTTCATTACTTCTACTTCTTTTCTTTTTACTTATCTCTAAGTTAATAGATATATTAGCACTTATTATTTTTAAAATATATGGTAATAAGAAAGCAACGACTATACTTAACCACATATATTTTAGACAAAAGTCATAACTAAAAGTATATTCTGCATAATGAAGCATTTTCTCACTACTAAATAGGTAAATAAAAGTATTCATAATAGTAGTAATTAAAAAAGTATAAAATAAATATTTTAAGATTAAATCACTAGTATTTTTTTCTCTACCATTTATTTTTCTATCTGTAAAAATAGAAATACTAGCAGACATTAACATACATATCAAAAACACTATAACCACATTTCCTTTCTTGATATAACAGTGATTATTATAAGGGAACTTTTATTAAAAATCAAACAATTTTGACTTATAAACTTATTTATTAATCTAGAAAATGAAAAAATATTGTTATATAAATTTTAGTTGTGTTAAAATATTAATATAAGAGGTTAAATTTTCAATTGACTTCTTATAAAATATGTTCTATAATAGAACATACATTTTGAGGTTAATCCTCAGAAAGTACAATGCATATTTTGACATTATTATTTGATTTTGCATTGTATATTATTATTGAGTAACTTTGAGGGTGTAAATTATCTTCTTGCACTAACGCTTACTATTTTCTAGTGAGTTTGAGTAAGGTTATATCCTGAAAGCATACAAGTAGGGACTGGGAGACCTACCAAGTTACTCTTAAGCCTACATTCTCTGAATGTAGGTTTTATTTTTTACAGGAGGTTTTAATGTCTTTGAATAAGAAATTCACTTCAAAAAAAGTAGGGTATATAGATGATAAAATTATTAAAAAGTTTGATATAAAAAATATAGTTTCAGAAAAAATAGTTCAATCTAGTAAACTAGATATTCATACTAACAAACACGCTAATGATTTTGTTAGTTTGGATAGTTATCATAATACTTTAATGAATATAGATAAAATTATTTCTAATCCTTATTATGTAGAATATGATGAAAAAAGGAATAGTCTTAAATATTATGGAAAAGTAAGTCAGTATGTATGCGTTGTAGTTAGACTTGATAAGAAAGAATACTTTGTGTCAACATTTTATCCTTTAAGTAAGAAGAAAATAGATAAGTTAATAAGTAAAAAAGATCCTAAGTAATTGTGATTAGGATCTTTAATTTTCTATTTTACAATTGAACCAATATTATTAGTAGTTAATACTTCTTTTAACATACCTTTTTTATTTATATTAAATACTTTTATAGGAATAGAGTTATCCATACATAAAGTAATTGCTGTTAAATCCATTACTTTTAATTTGTTATTTATAACTTCATCATAAGTAATTTCTATAATTAATTTAGCATCATTATAAAGTTTAGGATCTTTATCATAGATACCTTCTACATTAGTAGCTTTTACTAAGATGTCAGCTTTTATTTCTGCTGCTCTTAATGCTGCTGCTGTATCAGTTGAAAAGTAAGGATTAGATGTTCCTGCTGCAAATATAATGACTTCATTATTTAGAGAATTGTCTCTTTTATAAAAATCTATAACTTTATTCATTTCTATAGCAGAGAAAGCTTTAGCATTAATACCAATTTGTCTAAAAATATCTTCTAAAGCTAGAGCATTCATAACAGTTGCAAGCATTCCAATATAATCAGTTGTAGGTTTAGTTATAAAACTATTATCTTTTCCTCGCC
>CALVRG010000036.1 GCA_944358505.1 uncultured Bacilli bacterium
TGGGGCGATAACAAAGGTTATCTGAAACCCTAAAGTAGATGTTGATAAACAACTAATCGCTACAATCATTATAGCATATTTTTTCATTAATTAACTATTTTTTTTAATTCATTAACATAATCATCTATTGAATTACATTTTTTAGACAAAGATTCTACTATTTTCTTATAATCGCTATTATATTGAACTTGTTCTGGATTTTTTCTTTTTAAAACTTGATAAAGCGCAAATAATACATTACTTTCTAATATTCTTTTTTTGTCTTCCTCATCAACATAAATAAAGCAATTTAAATATAAGATTACATTTGGTCGAGTTATATATAATGGACATTTTAATATGATAGATATTGTCTTTAATTCAAATGCTTGTCCAAACAAACCAATAAAAGTAAATATTACTTGTTCAATAGCACTCACATCCTTTATTTTCTCTTTATCTATACCACAATCTATGTATCCTTGGATAATTTTTTCCTTTAGTGACATTTTAGGAGTTGAATCTACTGTAAAGAGAATATTATTTAGTTTTGGATATTTTTCATCTAATTCTTCAAAGTATAATACATTATTGTCATGTACAAAATCATCAACATCATTGTAGTTTATTTCTAAATTTTTATTTATATATTGAATAGTAATATCTCTAGCAGTTTTATAAATATTTTCTTTAATTTCTAAAATGTAATCATTGGGATTAATATATATAACTGTTGCGTCTAGCAGTTTGTCTTTTAGTTTAAGAGTATTGTCTATTGCGCTGTCTAAAATTTCCTTCATTCTATCAAAATCAAAGAAATCATTTAGCTTTAGAAATGGCAATAATTTTAGTAATGGCTCTGAGATTATTATTTTTTTTCCAGAGAAAGTAACAGGGTTTATTTCCATAGAACAATTATCAAAATATGTTGCACCACCATAATATAAATAATCGGAATTATTTAATTCTAAAAAGTTTGTTATTGTTTTTTTATTTCTTTTTAATAATAATTCTACTTTATCTAATAGCAATAAGTAATCATCGTATGTATTTTCATTTTTTTTGAACTCATTAATTATTTCAAAGTATTCTATTTGATAAGCAATGATGTTTTCAATCATTATTTCACACCCATTTCATCATTCATAATTGATATTATTTTGTCTAACAAGAATATTAAATCATCACAGCAATTAACTAATTTTTGCTCACATTCTGTATCTGCAACACTATGATAATTATGAGCAGGGTTATCACATATTAATAATGAACTTTCTCTAATAGCTCCCCAATATCCATGTGAAAAGCAAGTATCATAATCATAATATGTATCATATAAATCTTTTTCATCTGCTTCAATAAATTTTTGTCTTACATTTTTATCAGCAAAATCTTTAAAACTTACTTTTAAAAATTCTTCACTTTTTATTTCATTAGCTAACAGCTTTAATATCACTTCATCAAAATGAGTACAATTATCACTTAATGTGGTACCTTCTTCTATTCTTTTATAAATCATTTTATATTTTGAACTACCATAATCTTTAAATGCTTTCCATATATCGGGATTATCTTTTTCTTGAGAACATAAAAACTTTATGTTAATTATTATTTCTACTATAGTTCTTAAAACCAATCTCGATGTTATAGATGTGTATAATTCATTATCTATTATTTCCTTCACAATTTTATAAACATAAGTTATATTTCCTATAATTACATCTCTTTTATCATCTGCTTTTATCTCTTCGGATTTTAATATTAATTTTTTTAATTCCTTGGTTTTATCTATTAATAATTCTTTATTAGAATTTTCTGGATATATAAGTTTTTTAGGTTTACAATCAGTCATTAAATACATCTCCTCGTAAAAATATTTTGAATATTCATAATTATTTTCAAAAAAATCCATTCCTTCCATACTTGATAAACTAATTTTATATGCATCAAGTAATGGATCATCTTTTTGGGTTGAGGGATATTTTTGAATAGCATCTTTTATTATCATATCTTGTTTTGGAAAATAGATTTTATTAATTTTTAGTATTAATGCACTATATCTTACATCCATAGCAAAATCACTATGCCTATCATACATCTTTTCAATAATATCTACTAACTTATCAATTCTTTGATTATTAGATTTAGATTTATCTATAAATGATTTTCTTGTTTCTTTATCATAGTTTGAAACTACTATAATTGGATCTAAAACATTATTACCAAATATTTCCTTTATTTTATCATACAATTCTTCTTTTTTTGTTGAATCTAATTTCAAAATTAAAGAAAACTTATCGCAAGGTTCACTAAAGGTTTGAAGCATATATTGTTTTAAATAATAAAATTTATTAAAAAATTCAGTTTTAGAAATACATGAATCACGTAATAAACCAATCCATACATATTCTGGTAATCTTTCTTTAGACCAAGAACACAAATGCATAACACTACCTATAGGTTCCTGCATAAATGGCGGAATAAGTTCTTTACCAATTTGCTTGTGCTGTTTAATAGTTGAATTTTTCATAAATATCCTCCCAACAAAAAAATATCATTCTATTGAATGATACGAAATCTATTTTAATTATACCATATTTTTAGAAATAAGAAATAGTTTTGTACTAATTAGAGTCATCAAATAATTGTCTAATATCTATTTCTAAGGCATCAGCAAATTTTCCTATTGTTTCTAACAATGGTGTCTTATCTATTGATAAACATTCTAAATCTCTAACATAACCATGAGTAAGACCAGTTAAATCAGCAAGTTCTTGAAGTGTGTACTTTCTCATTAAGCGATATTTCTTTATATTTTTTCTAACAATTAATGATAATTGTTCTTTAGAATATCTACTAGTCAAAGTACCTCACTTCCTTTCTAACAAAATTATTTCACATAAAGAAT
>CALVRG010000037.1 GCA_944358505.1 uncultured Bacilli bacterium
TAGATTTCTTTTTTTTTTATTTTTTATAAATTAAAGGATAAATAAGTAAGAAAATCGGTGCAAAATAAATAAAATCACTAACTTCACAATTATTAAGATAATTAATATCCTTATATGGTAAAAATATAGTTGTTAAATTTGTAAAAATAGATCCTAAAGTACCAGTATTACCAAAAGAAACTCGCTTACCAGGATATGGAGTACTATACAAAGCCTTTATAGCCTCAAGTGAAGTAAATAAAGTATATCCTAAAATAATAGCAGCAATTACAATCATAATTAAAATATTAATTAGATTCTTTTTCTTAAATGTTATCTTATCTTTATCTCTTATTAAGAATACTATTAATAAAAGAATAGCTAAAAGTCCAAGTGGTATTTGCAAAGATGGGAATAAAGATAAGACAAATATACAGCCTGCAAGAGGAGTAAGTACTGTAAGTAAATTTCTAAACCGTGTCGTCTTAGCAGTAAAAAAATGATAAGCCAAGACAAGTAACCATATACTCCATAAGACTACATCACAAATATGAGGTACAAACCACCATTGCATAGTAGGAGCAAAAGCAATTAATAATACGCCTAAACAAGATACTAATTTATTTTTCTTTGTAATAATCATAGCAAGTTCAAAAGCACCAAGTGAAAATAAAATTGTTTTTAAACACCAATACCAAGAAAGGCCATAATCATTTCCTAATAATAAATATCCCCAAGTAAGAGGTTTAGCTAACAAAGATATGTCTAACACCGGAGCATCATAACCAATTATCATATCTTGACCTGATATACTCATTTTATTACTTATCTTATTATATTCATTATAGTATTGTGAATAATAATATGGTGTATGAACTATATACTCATCTGATCTAATACTCCTTGCCTTTCCATATATAATACCACTATCAGGATCAGCTTTATCATTTAAAGCATAATTATAAGCATTAATTGATGACCCACTTATCCTAAAAACAAGACAAATAATAAAAATAATAAGAGCGATTAAATATCTGTGATCAATAATAAAATTAATACATTTTAATACCTTATCTTTAAAAAAATAGTAAAGCCAATTCATAAAAAGCAAAAATATTCCTATAAAAATAGTTTTTACTTTATGATCTAAACCATAATACATTATTGCAATTACTACAAATATTATAATACTTACTATAATGCACTCAATTAATCTTTGATGTTTTTTTAACAATTTAATCATAAAATCACCTATTTCTTTTTGTCTAACATAAACCAAGCTTTTTTACTAAAATTAGGATTATAAAATTTATCATTTAATAAAGTATTGCCCCATTTATCATACATGTATTTAGACTCTACTAAAAACCTCTTATACTTTTCACTAGTTGTATCTAAACCACGTGATTTAGACTCATAATGAATTAATTCTACTTGTGGTAAAAACACATTATAATAACCTTTTTCCAATATCTTAATATTGAAGTCAATATCATTATAAGCAACTTTTAAATCCTCTTCAAGACCATTAACTTCTAAATATTTTTTCTTACTTATCATTAAGCAAGCAGCAGTATCAGCACTATAATTATATGGAACTCTAAGTCTTCCATACATTCCTAAGTCATTACGATCTGCACCTATATAAGCATGAGAAGCCACTCCACCAAGTCCTAAAATAACTCCACCATGTTGAACAGTATAGTCAGGATATAAAAGCTTAGGTCCAACAACACCAATATGTTCTTGCATAGCATAACCTACCATAATAGAAAGCCATTTAGGGGTAATCACTTCTGTATCATTATTAAGAAGTACTATATACTCTCCCTTAGCTTTAGATACAGCAATATTATTAATACGAGAATAATTAAATTCCATAATACAATCAACTACTTTAAAATTCTTATATTTTTTCTTATACTCTTTAAAGAAATCTAAAGTTTCCTTTTCTTTACTATCATTATTTGCAATAATAATTTCAAAATTTTTATATGTAGTTTTCTCATAAATAGAATCAACACAAGTCTTTAAAATATCTGCATAATCTCTTGTCGGAATAATTATAGAAACAAGTGGCTCTTTATCATATTCATAAACAACTCTATAATAAGTACTAACTTTATCTTTTTCTACATGTCCTTTAATTTTTCTACGCTTTAAAGCATTTTCAATTGCAATTTTACCTTTATCAGTTGCATATGATTTATTATCTATACTCATAGAAGTTGAACCTTCTACCATACGCCAATGATATAAAATTTTAGGTATGTGATATATATTATTAGTTTTCTCTGTGACTTTTAAAAACAAATCATGATCCTGTGAACCTTCCAAGCCCACTTCAAAGCCACCAACATCCTCTACTATTTTTTTTCTAATAACTGTAAAATGACAAATATAATTTAAACTTAATAAAGTGTCTGGAGAAAAATCAGGTTTGAAATGTGGATTGCAATAGTTACCATGAGGATCCAATTTATCTTCATCAGTATAAATCATATCTATTTTTTTATCTTCATTTATTACTTTAACAACTTCATATAAAGCATCTTTATCTAATAAGTCATCATCGTCAATTAAACCAATAAATTCACCATTTGCCATTTTTAGAGCATCATTAGTAGTTTTAGAAATATGTCCATTAGTTTTACGATATCTGACTTTAATTCTCTTATCTTTTTTCTTATACTCTTCTAATGTCTTTTTAGTTTCTTCTAAAGTTGAACAATCATCTACTAAACAAACTTCAAAATTAGAATAACTCTGTTCTAAAATAGAATCTAAACATTCACTTAAAAATTTTCTATTTATGTTATAAACTGGTATTAGCAAAGATATTAGAGGTTTATATTCTAACTCTTCATAAATAGTCTCACACTTTTGTTCTTCTAACCATTTATTGTATTCATTTTTATAAAAAGGATTATAAATATTAGGATTAGCACTCTTTAATCTTGCTCTAAAATCATTAAAATATTTTCCCCATAAAGATATAGGAACTAAAAAATGATACTCTCTCCACATAAATCTAATACCTTTTCCTAAAACATAAAATACTAGTTTTATTTTACTAAAAATTCTTTTAAAAACATCTGTAACTTTATTTTTAATTCTAGAATGAATCATATTCTTTAAAGTTACTACTTTCACATATTCATCATTATTTTTAAATAACACTTCTACTTCTTTAATATTTTTATCAACCTTTGCCTGTAATAAAAAATCATTATTACCATTTAAAGATTGACATTCATAAGTAATTTCTTTACCATCACCAATTACTTTTAAATCAAAATCTACTATATCAGTTGTAAATTGAACTACTAAATTAGGATTATTTATTCCATAAATTCCTTGTTTTTTTATTCCTATAAAATCATACTTCATGAAACTATACCTCCTCAGCAAAACCTTTTTCTAGTTTTCTAAATATTAATAATCCTAAAAAGAACAAGACAAATGCTATAAAAAATAAATAAATTAATCCACCTAAATCAGGTAATTGATGATACAAGAAAATATTTCTATAAGCTTCAACTACTTGAGTCATAGGATTTAAATAAAGAATCCACCGTATTTTTTCCGGAAAAAGACTTGCCTCATATAAAATAGGTGTAGCATAAAATAGCATATTTATTAAAAATGTTACTATATACTCTGTATCTTTTATATAAATATTAATAGCACTAAGAGCAAA
>CALVRG010000038.1 GCA_944358505.1 uncultured Bacilli bacterium
ATATATATTATTTTTAGAAAAAACTATAGGCACATCAGAATATAAAATTAAATTTTCAAATGAATTTAAAGTAGTAGCAACAAAAAATGAACTATATGAATTTTTTAATAAATAATCAGTATTAAATGTATAAGTCCGATAACCAATAGTAAAAGTAAAACGATTTTTTGAAGATTCATAATTAATAAAAATTTTAGATAAATCAGGACTACAGGATAATTGATATTGACCAAAACCATAATTATAATAAAATAAAATACATTTATCACCATCTTCTTTAACAACTGATGAATTTTCATATAAGATATTTTTTAATGTTTCTCCCTCTCCAGATTCAACATCAAAATCTTCAATTTTATTATAATAAGGTATAAACAAAGTTTGTTCTTCGGCAAAAACATTACTAGGAACTATAAATACACCTAAAAATATTGAAAATAAAACTATATATTTTTTCATTTTTTCTCTACCCAAGGAGCAATTAATAAACCATAAATAGTTAATATACAAATTAATAAGAAACCAATAGGTATTATAAAACCGATTTCTTGAGGAAAATTCCCCAAGAAATCAACATAAATATCGTACAAATTACTCACACCTTTCTATTTTAAACATTTTATTATAAGTATTAAAATTCCTAATATAAATACCGAATACAATCCAGTTGTAATAATTGGTGGAAAACCATTTAAAGCAGTAGTAAATATGGTAGCAATTACACCAAAAGCACTAGCTAAATCCTTAAATAGATCAGGTACCATAGCTAAAACTTCATCTAAAGATGTTGGAAAAATATTATCATTACTAATATTACTATCATTATTAGGTATAGAAATATTATTTGTCGAACCATCTTCATCAATAGAACCAAAACTAGGATTATCCCAAATAGGTGACCAATAATTATGCCCATTAGAAGATTGAACAGAAGAATTACTAGAACTAAAAAGCAATAATTCAAAAGTTTCTGGATCATATTTAATTTTAGCTGTATTATTTTCTTTACCATAATTTAAATTTTTAACAAATAAATAAGCATAATCCCTAGGTAAACCTTGTTCAACAGCTAACTGATGAGAAGTTAAATCAAATAGAAATTTAGAAAATTTATCAGGAGAATTGCTAGACCAAACTTGAGATGAACCAGTACCTTTATCACCTAACATCGAACCACTAATACCACTAGCAACTTCAATATCATCATTATACAAAGATCCAAAAGCTAAATTACCTTGATAATAAATAGGATAACGATAATATGAACTTAAATAATCAAATTTTGGTACTAAAGCAATACCATAATAATTAGAAAAATCAAATTCAGTTAAAGAAGATATATCATCAGTTTTTTCTATTCCTTTTAAATCAAGAGAAATTGTAGAATATTCTATTTCAAAAACAACTTCTGTATTTGATGGCAAAGAAGATAAATCAATTAAAATATATCCTTTTCTAACTCCATCATTATAATTTAAAGTGTCAACATATTTAGTATAAAAATTAGTATCAGCACCAATAAAATCATTAGGCAATTTTTTATAATTTTTTCCGTTAGTAGAATAAAATCTTTGTGGTGAAGGTAAATTTACAGGAGAACTAACTGTATAAATAAAATTATCAACACTAACAGATATAGTTTCTGTAGCTTTATAACCAAACCAAGATTTAAAAATATCCCAAAAACTAAGATCGTCTTTATCAACTACTTGTTTTAAATTTCCCTCTAAAACATCATAAGAAATCTTAACAGCACTAAATTCATTACTATTAAAAGTCCATCTTTTTGAGGAACCATAAGAATCATCAGTTAATAATACATTTCTTTCTTCATCAAAAGGAAGAATTACAAATGATTTAGAACTTCTTCCACTTTGAAAATCAGGCTTATTTTGTATCGATACATATTTGTAAAGATAAGAAGCATTAGATGAGACAGGTTTATAATTCTGCAAAGCAAATGTAGAATTAGAAGCAACAATAGGAAAATCTATAGAAAAAGCATTAGTAGGATCTTCTTCAAAAGAAGAACTATCTATTTTTAAAGCATCATAATTATCTGATGAATATAAAACATCATGGTAATAAGAATTAGAAGAAGAACCTATAATATTAGATTCTACAAACTCAAAATCTTCTGTAAATTCATAAGAAGAAGAATAAGATAATTCTAAAGTGTAAGAATCATTATAAGTATAACTAGATAAAGGTAAAACAGTATCACAACTACCTATAGAAGTAGAACTACAATAAATTCTAAAAAAGTATGAACCATCCTTTCTTAATACATACCAACTACTTTCATCAAAATTTATTTTTTCACCACCAATACTTCGTTCATTAATCAATTCTTGTAATCTAATTAAAGTAGAAGACTCAATATAATTTTCTTCATCCAAATTAAATCTAAAAGCATTTATTTCCTTTGCATAAGTATCTTTAGGTATAAAAAATATACTAAATAAAATAAGAAAAAAAACAGAAAAAAGAAATTTATTTTTTGTCATCTTTATTACCAATGATATTATTTTTCTTCAAAAGATAGATAGCTAACAAAATAAGAAAAATAATAATTAAAATACTAATCATAAAATTCTAACCTCTCTTTCTTTGTTATTTCAACAAAATTAAGTCTTTCTAATAACTTAATTAAAGGATTAAAATCAGAAACTATTATCTCTAATCTATAAATAAATATCATCCCTTTCTTATAAATTAAAAGAAGTAGATCTAACCTACTTCTAAAAAATCTTTTTAAGCACTTTAATTGATGTAAACACTGCAATTACACCGAATGGAACTAAAAGGATTGGATTAGATGTCATTACTTCTAAAAAATCAACAGCCCAACCAATTACAGCGGTTACAATAGTACCCAACGTTGTTAAATATGTAGCTAATTCCATATAATTGAATCATCCTTTCTTTAAAATATTTTTTTCAAAACTTTAATAGAAGTAAATACTGCAATTACACCAAATGGAACTAACATAATTGGATTAGAAGTCATTACACCCAAAAATTTTACAGTCCAAGTAATAAACTGAGTTACAATAGTACCTAAAGTATCTAAATAAGTAGGTAAATCCATAACGGCAGCAATTTGAAGTATAATAATCACTCCTTTCATAAGTTTTTATGATTAAGCTAACACCTCAAATGCTTAACCTATATTATTAAAGCCAACACCTCAAATGCTTAATAATCAAAATATGTGAAGAATTAAATATGTGAAGAATTGAATTAACTTATTCAATAATAATTAATTAAAATTTAAATTTATATTGTTCATAATAATCAAGTAACTCATGACCATAACCATTTATATGACCAGGAATAACCCAATTATCAGAATCTTGTATAGGACGATATTTAGTAACTCGAACTATTACAGAACCATCTTTCTTTTTATATATAGAACGATATTCTCTACCTAGTAAAATATCGTGAGTTGATTTATAAGAAGATGTAAAATCAAAAGCTAATTGAATCAAATCTTCTGAATTATAATCCTTTAAATATCTTCCACGATGAGATAATCTTTTATCTCTATCTTCTATTATCACAACCAACACCCCCTTAAATGTTAATCTATTTTAACACCAATAGCTCTAGGAGGTTTAGAAGTAGAATACAATTCTAAATTTAAAGTAGCTGATTTTGGTAATATAATATTTCTATTAGAATCAAAAACTTTAAATATATCAGAACCAGGAATAAAAGAGCTTTGAACTACTCCACCTATATAATTAGCTTTCAAATCTTCATCAGGATCAGTTAAATAAAAAATCTTTAAACCCTGTATTTTATCTCCGTCCTTTGAAGAAAAATCTAATTTCTGCATTGAAATTAATTTTATTTTTTGATTAATAATTGGATTCTTATTATCCATAAAAAATACCTCTTTTCTAAAAATATTTTTAGAAAAGAAAAACTCGAGGTATTAACCACGAGTATAAAATATTATGTTAACTAATAACTAAAAGATATATCAACTCTAATAATATATATTATGTTAACTAATATAATAAGAACGCAAAGTAGAAACTTTCTCTTCTGACTAGAACATATCAGAAATAAAATATGCAAGTTTTAATTTTTTTAATACCAATTGGCCTAAGCTATTATTTATTTTTTCACATAATTTACAAATATACAAAACACAATTAAGAATATAGGTAACATAATTAAAACTGGAGCCAAAGCCAATTCATTTATATGATAAAGTTTCAATTTCATTTTCATAACTAACTAATATATTATTTTGATCAAAGAAATTAAATTTTGATAAATATCTAATTATAAAAAAAGAATACTACCCTATTCTACAGCTAATGGTTTACAGAAAGTTTACATTTAATTATTAAAATCACTTTCAACTTTGTTATTTATGGTTCTTAGTATCCTGTTAATCACATAATTCTTTTCGTTAGGATATTTTGTATAAAAAAATAGTAACGGAATATTGGCAGCTCTACAAATTTTTTTAATTTTATAATCTCGCTTTTTCCTTTTTTTTCTGTTGATGTGTTTCATCGTTTAATTCTATTAATAATAATACTTCTTGCAAATTAACATCGAATATAGCAAAATCTATATTTCTAAACAAATCAGTATAATATCTATTATTATTTTCCTTGTTTATAATAGCAGCCAAATTAATTTGAGGTATAACTTTATATTTAGGTTCTAAAACTTTAATCTTATTATAAAAATCATATTCCACTTTAGTCATAATTTTTTTCTTTTTGTAAATTGTTTTTAATTTGTTTTCATCATTGAAATAATTATAACACATCAACCTATCAATCAATTTTGCTAAAAAGCTTATAATCATTAAAAAAACAATTAAAATAAGAAAGGTATACATATAACTGAATTTATACCTTTCTTGATTGAATTTCAGCTATTTTTTCCAATACTTCTTTAGCATTACTTTCATTTATTTCACTATAGCCTAATTCTCTTAAAGCTTGAACTTTTGCCGTATTCAATTCTTGAGTTCTACTAAGTTTCTCCTCTTTTTTTAGTTCAATATCTTGTACGAATCTTCTATGTGTTTCAGCTATTTTATTTTTAGAAGCACCACCATTATGATATAAAGTCATAGCTGAAAATAAGATACTCTCAAATATAAATTGCTTATCCTTAGAAAAATTAAACTCCATAGGATCAGTAAATCCCATTGATTTAGACATATATGCCAAAATGTATCTTAATTCATCTGCAGTTTCCATAGATTGCAAATAATGATATAAATATATATATGTATTAATAGTATTTTTTGTTTTATCTTCTGATAGCTTTTCTTTAAGTAAATTAATAATATCAGCTAATATTTCTTGTTCCTTTTTACTAAAGTTCTTAAGATCTGCTAACACCTCTCTATTAGAAGAATCTTTAACACCCTCATTAAGTCTATTTTCAACTTCAATAATATAATCACTAGTTACATTTATATTACTTATTTCATTTTCATTATCTATATTTAACAAAGCAAGTAACCTAACCTCTTTTTCCTTAGGCCACAATGATAAACTCTCTAAAGCTAAATAATTATATAGCATTTGTCTTGATACACCCAAATATTTAGCTAGTCTTACTTTTGAAATACCAAGTTCAACTAATAATTCATTCAAATTCTCCATGTTACCCTCCTATAATCATTTTAATTAGTTTGACAAGAATAGTCAAGTGAATTTAATGTAAAATACTTTACAAAATAAAAAAGAGAAAATCTTCTCTTTCAAAACAAATAATTAATTTTATATAAATATATATTTTTTAAAGTAAGTACCATAACTTTTCATTATCATTCAAAACATCTTTTACTATACCACCACCAAGACAATAATTGCCATCATATAATACACAAGCTTGACCAGGAGTTACTGCTTTAACACCATCATAATTAACTAAAATATTACCATTATCAAGATAAGTTAATTTTACTTTTACATCAGGTGCCCTATATCTAAATTTAGCACTACATTCTAAAGGTTTTTCTTCACAATTAAAATTAACACTTTCTATAATGCAACCATTAGAATATAAATATTTATTGTCTTCACCTTCGGCAACATAAAGTATATTTTTAGATAAATCTTTTCCCACTACGAATAGTTTTTCTTTAGTTCCACCTATATCAAGGCCCTTTCTTTGTCCTATTGTATAATACATAAGTCCATAATGTCTTCCCAATACTTCATTAGTTTCTATATTAACAATATTGCCTTCTTTACTAGGTAAATAATTTTTTAAAAAGTTTTTAAAATTTCTTTCTCCAATAAAGCATATACCTGTAGAATCTTTCTTTTTAGCAGTAATTAATCCATAAGATTCTGCTATTTTTCTTACCTCTTTCTTATCTTCAATATCCCCTAAAGGAAACAGAATATTTTTAAGTTGATCTTTGCTAACCTGTGATAAAAAATAAGTTTGATCCTTATTATGCTCATGACTTCTCATAAGCCTACCATTCTCTATTTTCGCATAATGTCCTGTAGCAATATAATCAGCACCCAATTCTTTAGCTTTTCTTACAAATAAATCAAATTTAATATATTTATTACACATAATATCTGGATTCGGAGTTCTCCCTTTCTTTAACTCATTTAAAAAATAAGTAAAAACATCATCCCAATATTCCTTAATAAAATCAACTCTATATAAAGGTATATTTAATTTATCACAAACAGCTTTAGCATCATTATAGTCTTCTTCCTGTGGACAAATATTATTATTTAAATTAGGATTACCTAAAAAATCATTATTAATAGAACTATCCCAATTTCTCATAAATAAACCTATAACATCATAACCTTGTTCTTTTAAAAGAATGGCTGCTACAGATGAATCAACACCACCAGACATTCCCACAACTACTTTTTTCATTACTAAACACCTCTAATTTATGCTAATTATACTATATTTTTGATATACTTTCAACTAAGATCTGTTATTATTAAAATGTGTTATAGTAATTTATTGCCGAAAAAATATATATAATTTTAAACAACCAATTTAATTAAAGCTGGCGATAAAAATACCTCAATAAAACTACAACAAATATTAACTAGCAAAACAAAAATATATACTTGTAAATATCTTTTCATAGACATTCTTAAATTTATATCTTTTCCTTTGAATAAATATTTAAATAACTTTATTCCAAAATAAAGGGCATAAAACCCTAAAAATAAATTCATTAATAAAACTATTACTTGATGAGGAAATAAATACGTAATAGCCTTTAAAACACCATTTAAATGATACGTATATATAATTGAAGATAAAGAAAATCCAAATATAAAAGCATTAATCATTAAACAAATTATAATAAGTGGAATTCCTATAATAGATATGCCTAATAAAAATACAAAAGTTATAAAAGAAATGTTACCTACTAAACTATTAATAATAGCACTGCTATAATTCAAATCATTATTTTTAATACTTTCAAAAAAACTATTTAAACTTATTGCTACCAAATTATGATCACTTTCACTTAATATAATTGCATAAACTAAGCCAGCAATTAATCCAATTGTCATCATTATTATTATAAATAAATATATTTTCTTTTGTTCTACTAATTTATTAGTTACTGTAGTGCTTACTTTTTTTAGTTTTAGATTCATTATTATCACCTAATAAAGAATATTCAAAAAAAAACAGTACTTTACTAAAATTATTTTACAAATAATGACTTTTTATATATAATTAACTTGAGGTGTTATATTAATGAATCAAAAAATAGTTAAAATTATCTCTGCTGTTATGTTAATCGCTATTTTAGCAGGAGTTATCAGTGTAATATTTTATTATGTAATATAAAAAAACAGATATTAAATAATGTCTGTTTTTTTATAAAGATTTTCTATTCAAACACTGAAATAAATCTATTTAAATATTTTTACAGTTTTAACCCTTTTATTATTTGCAAGATAATTTATTTTCTTTTTAATGTGTTTACTGTTATAATTAGCTTTTACTTTCATTGCTTCCATATTTATCACTTACCTTTCAATATATCCTTCTATTTCTGGAACTATATCACTAACTAATAAATCACTAGTATCATATTTTAATACTATATCATTGAGTCTTTTTTTATCATTTGCAAGATATAATAAAATTAATCCCGCTATTCTATTAGCAGTATATTGATTTAATTTATAAATATCTTCTGGGTTTATTTTATATTTACGAATAATTTCATTTATTGGTCCATACTTATAAATATAGTTAATATAACTTTTTGTAATTGATTCAATATATTTATCTTTTTTTAAAAATTTAGCACATTTCCATACTTTCAAAACAAATTCCCCCTTATGAGCTCTATATTATATCACAAAAATTAAAATTTGGTAAGATTTAACACGTCTTTTTTTGAAAAATTTAGAAATACTAATATTGTAGCTTAATAAGGAGTTGATCATGATGAATTTTTTTAAAAAATTAAAGCTACAAATAGTTTTCCCTCTTCTTATACTTTTTATTATACCCAAAGATATTTATGCTTATTCTAAATATATTATCCCAGGTGGAGAAACCATCGGTATAGAAGTTAATTCTAAAGGAATTTTAGTTGTTGGCTTTTATGAAGTAGAAGATACATATATTGGAAAAGATGCTGGATTTGAAATTGGTGATATTATTACAGAAATTAATGATACTAAAGTAAATAACATTGACGAAATGGTTAATGTAGTTAATAAGGAAGCAAAAAAGAATAACCAGTTAGATGTAACTATTATTCGTGATAATAAGTCTTCTGAACTAGCTTTAAATATGGTTTGTGATGATAGTAAAGTATGCAAAACTGGGCTTTATGTAAAAGATGAAATAACAGGTATTGGTACTTTAACTTACATTGATCCAAATACCACTATATTTGGTGCTTTAGGTCATGAAATAACAGAAAAAACTACAGGAGAAAAATTTGAAATAAAAGATGGAAAAATTTTTAAAGCCACAGTTACAGATAATACAAGAAGCGAAAGTGGTTCACCAGGTGAAAAGAATGCTACTTATGATGAAGCTACAACTTATGGTAAAGTAGATGCAAATGAACAATCAGGAATTTTTGGTAAATATACAAACGAAATATTAAATAACGAAGCTTTAGAAGTAGGTAAAAAGAATGACATAAAAAAAGGAGAAGCAACCATTAGAACAGTACTAAATGGTAATGAAGTCAAAGAATATACTATTAATATTTTAAACATTGATAAAGATAGTGATATTAAAAACATATTATTTGAAATAACTGACCAAGAATTATTAAATGAAACTGGAGGAGTTATTCAAGGGATGAGCGGATCTCCTATTATTCAGAATAATAAAATAATTGGTGCAGTTACTCACGTTATTGTAAATGATACAAAAAAAGGGTATGGTATATTTATAACAACTATGCTAGAAGAAGGAGATAAAAGTGTTGACTAAAAACAACACTTTTATTATTTACACTAAATCATACAAAAAAATAACTAAATAGTTTTATTACTTAGTTATTTGATTCTCCATTAAATCTTTGGGCTACACTATCAATATTAATTAACTCAAATCTATATTTTTGCTTAACACTAGGATATTTAATATGATCTACTTCCTCTAAAAACATATTAAGTGGTCTAACCAATAAAGTACAATCACCATATAATCTACGATATACAACCATTTCTTCTTCAGTTTCAGAATGTTTAGCTATATCTTCAACTAAATAGCAATCACCCTTGAAATGCTTATATATACCATGTATTTTAATTTCTCTCACTGCTCTTCTTCCCCTTTAAACTCACTCAAACTGCCATCTTCATTAACAATAGATGTTAGAACTTTTTCAGCTTCTTTTAAATCTTTATCACAAGAAGAAGCAAGTTTAGTAGCCTTAGTAAAACTTTCAATTGCTTTATCAAGTTCAATATCACCATTTTCCAAACTTTTAACAAGTGTTTCTAATTCATTTAATTTTTCTTCAAATTTCTTCTCTTTTTTTTCCATAATTACCTCCTACTTTATAATTGCCTCTTTGATGCCATCTTTAAGTTCTATATTAACCAAATCGCCTTTATTTAAATTATTAATACTAGTTACTGCTTTATCATTTAATTTTATAATACCATAACCTCTTTCTAAAGTTTTTAAAGGAGATAAAGCATCTAATTTGCTTAATAATAATAAATATTTTTGTTTAGATTTATCTAAAACTACTAATGGATTTTCAAATAAAGTCTTTGCCATAATATTTTTAACTTTAATCTTATCTTTATCCAATATATTCTTAAAACTTTTAATTAAACGTTCCTCTAAATAATCAAGCTTTTGAATTTTGGCAGAATATAAATCTAAAGGATTATTTAATATATAATGTCCTTTAATATTATCTAATCTTTTTTTCTTTAATTCTAAAATTGTTTTAATAGCTTTTGTTTTTCTTATATTTAACTGATTTATATAATTTATAACATCTATTTTATTTGGAACAGCCAACTCAGCAGCGCCTGTTGGTGTAGGAGCTCTAAGATCAGCAACAAAATCAGCTATTGTAAAATCTATTTCATGACCTACTGCACTAATTACTGGTATAGGACATTCAAATATAGCACGTGCAACCATCTCTTCATTAAAAGCCCATAAATCTTCGATTGAGCCACCGCCTCTACCCACTATTAAAACATCTAGATTATAATCTACAGATTTTTTAATCTGCTTCACAATATCTTCTTTAGCCCCATCTCCTTGAACCAAACTTGGTAAAAGAATAATTTCTGTCAAAGGGAATCTTCTATTAATAGTTGAAATAATATCACGAATTGCAGCACCAGTTGAAGCAGTAATTACACCTACTCTTTGAGGTATTTTAGGTACTTGTTTTTTATACCTATCATCAAACAATCCTTCACCGGCCAATTTTTTCTTTAATTGTTCAAAAGCAATATATAAGTTACCAACACCATCTTCCATCATATCATTAACATATATTTGATAACCACCAGTCGCTTCATAAACAGATATTCTACCCGTTACCAATATTTTCATACCATCTTCTGGAGTAAATTTAACTTTAGAAGCATTACTCGCAAACATGACAGCATTAATTCTACTTCCTTCATCCTTTATAGTAAAATAAAAGTGACCTCGGGTATGAGCTTTAAAATTAGATATTTCCCCTTTTAAGTACACTTCTTGTAAGTTAGCATCATTATCTATTTTATATTTAATATATCTAGTTAATTGACTAACTGTTAAATATTCACTATTCATTATTTTCCTCGCTATGATAAATATTATCCAAAACACCATTTAACATTTTAGTTACTTTTTCATCGCTATATTTTTTAGACAACTCAACCCATTCATTTATAGTTACAATACTAGGAGTTCTCTCATAAGTTAATTCATAACTAGATAAAAGGAATAAAGATTGATCTACTTTATTAAGCCTATTAAGTGACCAATCAGTCATATATTTATTAATTAACTTAGTTAATTCTTCTTTTTTTTCTATAACACCATTCACCAAAGAGTTAACAAAATCATTTTCCACTTCATACTCTTCTTTAATTAAGTCATTTATATCATAATAAACATTAGCATCATTAAATATATTTATCTTGTAAATAATTCTAAGTGCTATTTCACGTACTTCATTTCTTGTTTTCATAGATTACACTCACTTTCTTTTTTATTTTATCAAATTATGAAATTTTAGTCTATACGAAAAGAACAAATATTAAAAAAACATTTGTTCTAAAAAGCAGATTATGAATTAATAATAATTTATAATCTACTTTGACATATCATAGGCTTTTTTAACAAAATATTAATTCAATCCATTTTTAAATTATAAAGATTTAAAATATTTCTAGTACTTCCTTCATTTCGCACATCTTTTAAATATTTATTTTCCTTCATTTTTAATTTTCTCTTTTAATTTATATAAAAAGTTCAAAGCATCAATAGGTGTCATATTTAATGGATCTACTTCCTTAATTATTTTTTCAACTTCACTTTCTTTTTCCTGTACTTCCACTTCTTCCTCATCAAGACTAAATAAACTTGTTTGAGTAAACTCTTTTTCTTTTCTACCTTCACTCTCATAAATGTTTAATATTTCTTTTGCTCTTGATATTAAACTATCAGGAAGATGGGCAAGACTTGCAACATTAAGTCCATAACTCTTATCAACAGCACCAATTTTTATCTTATGAAGAAAAGTCAATTTTCCATCTTCTTCTATAGCTGATACATGAACATTTTGTAGATGCTTAAGATTATTAGATAAACTAGTAAGTTCATGATAATGAGTAGAAAACATCGTTTTTGCCCCTATTTTATCATGAATATATTCCAAAATAGCTTGAGCGAGACTCATACCATCATAAGTTGCTGTACCACGGCCTAATTCATCAAATAATATTAAACTATTTCTAGTTGCTTCTGATATTGCAAGATTTGCTTCCTTCATTTCAACCATAAATGTAGATTCACCGCTGACTAAATCATCACTAGCCCCTATTCTTGTAAAAATTTTATCAAATATAGGCATAGAACACGATTTACAAGGAACAAAGCAACCTATTTGAGCCATAATAACAGTAATAGCAAACTGCCTCATATAAGTAGATTTACCAGCCATATTAGGACCCGTTATAAGTAAAATAGAAGTATCTTTATCCATAATAATATCATTTGAAATGTATTTTTTATTAGATCTTTCCATTACTTCCTCTATAACAGGATGCCTTGATGCAATTATTTTAACATTATTATCATCAATAAGAGTAGGTCTCACATAGTTATACAAATCCGCTACAGTAGAAAAAGACTGCAACATATCAACTTCTGCAATAATACTAGCTGTTTTCTGAAGTGGTACTATATATCTTTTAATAATCTCCCTTATTTTCATAAATAATTCATATTCTAAATTAATTATTTTTTCTTCAGCACTAAATATAATATTTTCTTTTTCTTTTAATAAAGGAGTAATAAATCTTTCACAATTAGATAGAGTCTGCTTTCTCTCATAACCAAACTCCTCCTTTAATTCTTTTACTTGTCCTTTGCTAATTTCTATATAATATCCAAAGACTTTATTAAACCCTACTTTTAAATTCTTAATACCTGTTCTTTCTTTTTCTTTATGCTCAAGATCTAAAATAAAATCTTTAGAACCACTTGATAACTTTCTTAACTCATCAAGTTCTTCATTATAACCATCTTTAATCAAATTACCTTCTTTTATAGAAATAGGAGCATCTTCATTTATACTTTTGTCAAGTAATACATATACCTCTTTAAAATCTTCTACTGTCTTATAATAATTTAACTCATTTAATATTCTTTTAATTTCAGGTAATACTCTCAAACTATTTTTTAATTGTAACAAATCTTTAGCATTTAAATTACCATATGTAATTCTACCTGCTAATCTTTCTAAATCATAAACTTCACTTAGATTATTTTTCAAATCATCCCTTAAAATAAATTCTACTCTTAATTTATCAACAAAATCATAACGTTTCTCTATTTCTTTTTTATTAGTTAAAGGAAATTCTATATTTTGCTTTAATAGTCTACTACCCATAGCCGTTTTATTTTTATCAAGAAGCCACAAAAGACTATAAGTTCTTTCTTTTAATCTAATAGTTTCTATCAATTCCAAATTTCTTTTAGTATTATTATCAATCAATAAGTGTTCTTTTAAAGACTCTTTTTTAGCTTCTTGTAAATGTGATAAATCACCTTTTTTAGTATCAGTTAAGTACGCTAACAAGTGTTTTATTCCTGTTTCTTCTCTAACATCTTTTAAATTATTATAAATATATTTATAATTATTATCTTCATACAATTTATCAAAAATAATAACATTTAAATGATAAGTAGATCTAAGAGTATTAATAAATTCTCTATCCATTTTATTATTAACTATTATTTCACTAAAATTATGTCTTAGCACATCTCTTAATAAAGTATCTTCATTAGCTTCCTCTAATAATACATAAACTTCACCTGTAGAAATATCTGAATATGATAAAACATAACAATACTCTAAATCATAAATAGATGCAATAAAATTATTATCCTTAGCATTAATAGATGTATCTAATCTCGTACCCCTCGTAACTACTTGAATTACATCCCTCTTAACCATATCTTTAGTTGTTTTAGGATCTTCTAATTGCTCTGCAATAGCAACTTTATAGCCTTTATCAATAAGTTTATTCAAATATCCTTCATATGCCTTAAAAGGAATACCACACATTGGTACCCTTTCTTCAAGTCCAGCATTTCTACCAGTTAAAGTAAGCTCTAACTCATGTGAGGCTGTTATAGCATCCTCAAAAAACATTTCATAAAAATCACCAAGTCTAAAAAAGATAATAGTATCTTCATACTTATCTTTAATTTCTAAATATTGTCTCATCATAGGACTTATTTTTTCTCTATCTACTTCACTACGCTTCAAAATACCACTTCTTCCTAATAGTAAGATAAAATTTTTCATAAATTAGTATAACATCAATATCTTTAAAAAAATAGTTTTTTTTGATAAAATAACGTTTGGAGATGATAATATGGAAAAACCTCTAGCATTAAAAATGGCACCTAATAGTTTAAGTGAAGTAATTGGTCAAACTCATTTGATTGGAGAAGATAAAATATTAACTAATTTAGTTAAAAACAAAAAACTATTTTCTATGATATTATATGGAAAACCAGGTATTGGTAAAACATCAATTGCCAATGCTATTATTAAAGATTTAGGAATTAGACACAGATTTTTAAATGCTACTATTAACTCTAAAAAAGATTTAGATATTGTTATTGAAGAAGCAAAAATGTATGATGGAATAGTTTTAATTATGGATGAAATACACCGACTTAATAAAGACAAACAAGATATTTTATTACCTTCACTTGAAAATGGTCTTATTACCTTAATTGGTATGACTACTAGTAATCCCTATCATTCTATCAATCCTGCCATTAGAAGTAGATGTCAATTATTTGAGTTAAAAGAATTAGAAACACCTGATATAATAAAAGGGCTTAAAAGAGCAATAAAAAGTTCTTATTTACCTAATATTGATATTGACGATAGTACAATTAATTACATTGCAAAAGTTGCAGGCAATGACTTAAGATTTGCATATAATCTTTTAGAAGTTTCCTACTACTCTACAAGTAACTTTAAAATAAATTTAGATATTGTAAAAAAAATTAATAATAAACCTGTTTTTTTTGCAGATAAAGATGGAGATGCTTATTATGATATGTTATCAGCATTACAAAAATCAATTAGAGGAAGTGATGTTGATGCTTCGCTTCACTATTTAGCAAGACTTATTACTTTAGGAGATTTAGATAGTATTTTCAGAAGATTATCAGTTATTGCATATGAAGACATAGGGCTTGCAAACCCATCGATTGGTCCTAAAGTAATTGCTGCAATAGAAGCAGCTAAATTAGTAGGACTTCCTGAAGCAAGAATAGCACTCGGAACTATTGTAACAGAAATGGCTTTATCACCAAAAAGTAATACTGCACACGTTGCACTTGATGAAGCTTTAAATGATATTGAAAATGGTAATGTTGGTGATATTCCTAAACATTTAAAAAATCCAAGTACTACATATAAATACCCACACGATTATAAAAATGCTTTTGTTAAACAACAATATTTACCAAATAAACTAAAAAATAAAAAGTATTATCATCCTAAAGACTTAGGATATGAATCTAAATTAAAAGAAATATATTTATATTTAGAAAATTTAAAAAAGGACTAATAAAATGAAATGCACCCCAAATAGGAGATATCATATAAAAAGGAAAAATCAAGGGCGAACTTTAGTGAGTTCATCTAGACCCTTGATTTTTATTATGTAATTATAATATTTATTCAAATAAAGCTTGTCTTTATTTGTTA
>CALVRG010000039.1 GCA_944358505.1 uncultured Bacilli bacterium
GATTTATCAGGTACACACTATAATTCATCATTTTTAATAAATAATGGTTATATAAAGAAAGAGCAATTATTAGATGTAGATAATAAATCATATTGTGATGTATATGTGGACATAAGAACAGAATATAAAGATAAGTTAGAGCATCAAAGAGATTGTAAAATTTATTACAAAATTTATTTAAAATGCAACAACTTTGAAGATAAGGGATATATAAATTGGGGGTAAATATGAAAAAGAAAAATTTAATTATTGTGACCCTATTAATTTTAATGTTTTTATTTATTTTTGGGAGTTACAAGTTAATTGAATTTTTAGATTTTAAAAGTTCTATTTCAAATCTGGAAGAATACAATATGATTCCAGAAAATGAAAGATTAACATACAAGCAAGTCACTCATAAAAAAAATAAATATTTATTAGTAGGTTTTAAGGGAAATAATCCTACTTATGCTGATAATGTAATACTTTTAGAAAAAAATTCAAAGTATTATGTTTTGGAAAAAATAACTAATTGTGATATAGGTAATGAAACAGCTTATTTTAAAGATGGTAGTTTTTATATTCATTGTACAGGTAGAAAAGCAAATATAATTCAATATGAACTTGACAATAAAGAAGTAAAAAAATCATATATTGAATTAAATTACAAAGATGTACCGAATATCAGTCAATTACATTTATTTGTAAATAATGTTGATGATGAATATATCTATTTATTTTCTTATGTAAAAAATGATGATACTATTGCTGAAGGTCAGAAAGTAAAATGTTCTCTTGAAAATAAAAAATGTATGTATTATTAGGAAGTCTACTATGAAGAAAATAATTTATAGAATTTTAGTATTATTAGCATTTTTATTACTATTATTTATTATATTCAATATATTACTATTTTGTGGGAAAATACAAGATTACATATACTTAAAAATAAATAATGATAATAAAGAACATATTATAAGTTTATTACAAGAACAAGAAGAAAATATGTTTAATTTAGAGGGAAAAATAGATTTAAATACTTGTTATAAAAATCTAAAAAGAATTGAAGTGGTTTATTTGTTTCCAGACGGAGAAGATTATATACTTTATTGTCAAGAGGAACAAATCAGTTTTTCTTTAGACAATCCTAATTATAGTCTTCCTAGATATGTTGGTAAAAATGGTAAAACTGGTTTTAGATTTAATTAATAAATTTTAAGGAGTGATTTAATTATGAAGAATAAAATAATATGTTTAATTAGTATACTACCATTACTATTAACTGGATGTTCAAATACTGATAGTAATATTAAATATAAAGAGGATTTGCAACATCAATATTCTGATAATTATACTTATAAATTCATAGGTGAATCAGAGCATTTTTATTTTGAAACAGGGAAAGTATATTATAATGGTAATGAAAGAGAGTTACTAATTAGCAATTTTAAACTAAAGGATAATATGAGTTCTGCAACAACATATTTGGTTAATCTATATTTTAACGATAAATTATTATATGGAAATGATTTTGGTAAAGCAGATTTAACAAAAAAAGAATATATGAATATTGTTATAGAAGAAAATGGAAAATTGGGTGAAATAGATCAAAATGGAGATATTATTGGGGAGTCTGATTCTTTTTTAGAAACTACAAAAGAAAATTTTAAAAATAGCATTAAATTAGAAATTAAATATTGTCAAAATAGTAAATGCAATACTGAAAAATTGCAATTAACTTATGTTGATTAAATATAATAAAATAAAAGAGATTTTAAATAAATTCACTATTATTTAAGTGATAACAATAAATTTCGATTTGTATGATAGATTCAAACATATTGATATGAATACAACAAAAAATCCTAGTAGTCGTTTGACTACTAGGATTTAATTTTATCTATTTAATAATGAATAACAATAATCATAGACATATAAATGATTACTAACCTCTTTATTTATATGTTTATCTTTAAAATCAGTTTCATAAATATTGAATAACATCTCAATAGTGAATTTTTTCTTTTCTTCTATATCTAATTCTAAATACTTGGCTGATAAAAATAACAAGTGCTTGTATTTAGCAAAATTAACAATAGTTTTGCTATAATTTGGATCTAATTTATTTAATATTTCTTTAAATAGAATAATCATATCCCTAATATTAAAATTAACAACAAAATCGTTATTTTCTAAAAGGTATATTGCAAGTCTAATTTTATCAATGTTCTTCAAATCATCAAACATATCTAATAAATCAATTACTTTATTTGTATTACAATCTAACAACATATTTGCTCCTCTTTTTTCTATATTTTAGTTATAAGTTCTTTACTTAATTATTACCTTGTGTCTACACAACATTCATACAACTCTTTGTCTCATACCACCAGATAAACTATTAGGAAACTTATTTTTAAATTCACTTAATCCATACATATCAAGTAGTTTAATAACATAATCTCTATCTTCTTCCTTTATTTCACCTTTAATACTAAGCCCAAGTAAGCAATTATCCAAAATACTAAGCCATGGGAATAAACAATCTTTTTGAAGCATGTAACCTATTTTTATATTTTTTTTAAAAAATGTAATATTTCCACCTGATTTATTATCTAAATTAGCTAGTATGGACAAAAAACTACTTTTACCACATCCAGAAGGACCAACAATAACAATAAATTTACCTTCTTCAATATCTAAATTAATGTCTTTAATAGCAGCTATTTCTCCGTCACTATCTTGATAGTTTTTAGAAAGATGAGAAATTTTTAATATGTTATTTTTCATACATCAAATCACTAAATGAAACTTTACTATCAAGTTCTTTAGCATTAATCATAATTTCTTGTAAGTGGTTAAATGAATCTTCACTAAATTCAGTTGTAAGAGGCCAAGCATCAATTGCCCTATATCTTTCAACGACTTTAGTTAAATCATCAAGTGAGGTATCAGGAAATTGATTAAGTATTGCCTTAGCAACTTCTTTATCTGAATTATTATGAACAAAATCAAGACCTTTTTGGATAGCTTCTATAAAGTTACTAATTAACTCTTCATTTTTCTCTAAATAACTGCTCTTAGCAAAGAATGAAGTATAAGGAACAACACCCCCAATTTCACCTAAACTTGCAACTACATAACCATAGCCTTCTTGTTCTAACTGTAAAGCATTAGGCTCAAACAATGCAACAAAGTCGCCTGTTCCACCAATAAAAGCACTGCTCATAGCTGAAAATGCCACTGATGTATCTATATTTACGTCATTTTTAGGATCTATTCCAGCATTAGTTAAAGACCATTCCAAAGTCATTTCTGGCATACCACCAGCTCTACCCCCAATTATAGTTTTGCCAATTAAATCATTGAGTGTAAAATCTTTTATATTTTCCCTTGCTACAATAAATGATCCATCTTTTTGTGTTAATTGTGCAAATGTTTTAAGATAATCTTTTTCTCCACCATTATAAACATATATAGTTGCTTCACTTCCAGCAAAACCAATATCAGCATCTCCAGCAATTACAGCTGCACTAACTTTGTCAGCACCACCAGCCAAACTAAGTTCAATATTAATGCCAACATCTTCAAAATAACCTTTTTCAATTGCTACATACATAGGTGCATAGAAAATTGTATGAGCAACTTCAGATAGTTTAACAGTTTCAAAATTTCTATCATCATTACTATTATTACCTTTATTCAAATTAAAAAGCACAGAACAAGCTAAAAGAAAAATAACTAAAATAGCCACAATATAAATAATATTCTTTTTCAAACTAAAATCCTCCTTTCAGTTCAAAGTATTATATGTAAATAATTTATCTTGGCTACATATCAATTAAAAATAATTTGTTTTCATAAACTATACATAACTTCTTGTTTTTATATGACTTATTATTATAATAAATGTAAGGAGGAAAAGTTATGAATAAAAATATACTGGATGAATTGATGAAGTTAAATGGCATAAACAGTTATCTTAAATTATCACAAAAAATAGATATTCCTTATACAACATTATTAGACTTAATAAATGGGAAAGGAGAAAAACTAAGTAATATAAAAATTATTTCAAACTATTTTAATGTATCATTATCAAATCTAGTAGAAGATAAAAAATACTATATCATCATAGATGAAAAAGATAATATTAAAGTAAAGTTAGAAACTGATTACACATCTTTTGCATCAATTTTAATATTAAATGATTAAAAGGCAATCTCTTTGCAGTAAAAAAAATATATGATACAATAAATTTGGGTGAAAAATATGGGATTATTTAGTAAATTAAAAGAAAAATTTATAAAAAATGAAGAAGTAATAAATGATACAACAAATATTAAAACTGAAAAAGAAAGTTTAGAAATATATAATAAAGGCTTAACTAAAAGTCGTAATACTTTTACATCTAGACTTTTAGATTTAACAAGAAGACATAATAAAATAGATGATGAATACTTTGAAGAATTAGAAGAAATTTTAATTATGGCGGATATCGGTGTTAACACTGTTATGAAATTTGTTGATAAATTAAGAAAAAGAGTAAAAGAGGAAAAGATAACGGATCCTAATTTTCTAAAAGAAATAATAGTTGATGAACTTTTTATAATTTATGTAGATGGTGAGCTTTTATCTACTAACTTAAAAAGATCAGATGTTAATCCAACAGTCTATTTATTTGTAGGAGTTAATGGGGTTGGTAAAACAACAACAATAGCTAAATTAGCCTTAAAAGAAAAAGAGGCTAATCATAAAGTCTTGTTAATTGCAGGTGATACATTTAGAGCAGGTGCTACATCACAATTAAAAGAATGGTCTAATCGTATAGGTGTCGATTTCTATGGAAAAAAGGAAGGCGTAGATCCAGCAAGTGTTATTTATGAAGGATTAGAATATGCAAAGATTAACAATATTGATACAGTTTTAATTGATACAGCAGGGCGTCTTCAAAATAAAACTAATCTTATGATGGAACTTGAAAAAATAAATAGAGTTATTGCTAAAATCATACCTAATGCACCTCATGAGACATTACTAGTAATAGATGCAACTACTGGTCAAAATGGCATAAGTCAAGCCAAAGCATTTAAGGAAATAACAAATCTAACAGGCATAGTTTTAACTAAATTAGATGGTACTGCCAAAGGTGGAATTGTATTAGCAATTAAAGAAGAAGTCAACTTACCAGTAAAATATATTGGTCTTGGTGAAACAGCCAAAGATTTACAAGAGTTTGATATAGAAAAATATATTTATAGTTTATTTAAAAAATTTATGGAGGAGAATAATGAGTAAAAGTGTTACACAATTAAATCCAAAAGCTAAACAAACAAAGAAAAAGTTTAATTACTTAAGTATATTAATAATAGTCCAATTTTTATTAACAATAACATTAATAATATTAGGAATAGTTACTATAATAAAAAATGACTTTTTGTATATTTTTGAACTAATACTTGGTATAACTTTAATAATAATGGGAATAAACAATCATATTATTTATAAAAGAAAAAATTTAACAATTCTTTATTTTATTATAGGTATAGGATCATTTATTCTAGCAATATTAAAAATGATAGGTTTATAAGATGAAAGAATTAGTTTATTATACAATGCTTTATGATATTTATGGCGATCTTTTGACTGAAAAACAACAAATCTACTTTGAAGAATATTATTTTAAAAATTTGTCTTTAAGCGAACTAGCAGAAAAGTATAACATAAGTAGAAATGCTATTCATAAGCAAATAAAAGAAACAATAAATAAATTAGAAAATTATGAATTAAAATTAAATATTGCTAAAAAAAATAAAATGTTAGAAGAATTGATAAGTAAAATAAGTGATAATGAGTTAAAGTGTAAATTACAAAGAGTAATTTCTATGTAACTATTGTCACTTTTTCCTTTTAAAGATATAATTTATTTATAAAATAAAGGAGTGAGACTCATGTTTGATAAGATAATATATATTAGTGATCAAGGTGCAAATATTAAATTGAAAGAAGATACTGAAATAGCTATTAACTTAATGAACTTGCACTTAATTTTTGAGGACAATGATAAAACGATTCTAGGAGAAGTAGATGACTTATCAGATGGTATTGTTAAGACAAGATTTTTAGGAGAAATAGTAAATGGAAAATTATTAGGTGGTGTTTTAAGAAAACCATCATTAGATGCTAAAATAAGAGTAATTAAAGAGGATGAAATACCATTAATAGTAGGAGAAAATAAAAAAGGATTTATGCCTTTTGGTGTTAGTCCATATTATAATGATTTTCCTGTATATTTAGATGTTAATACATTTTTCAGTAATCATTTTGCAATTTTTGGTAATAGTGGAAGTGGTAAGTCATGTGGTATTTCAAGGATTATGCAAAATATGTTTGAAGATGAAAGACTTTTTCCATATAAATCAAATATTTTATTGTTTGATTCATCAGGTGAGTATTATAATGCTTTTAAAGATTTAAATAAGATAAATCCTAATTATAATTATCGCTTTATTACAACAAATGAAGCAGAAAATAAAGGTGAACCATTACGTCTACCAATATTTTTACTTAACGAAGATGATTTGGCAATACTTTTACAAGTAACAGAACACTCTCAATTACCAATAATTGAAAGAATGTTAAAACTTGCACGTATTTTTGCAAATACAGGGATTGATGCTAATAATTACAAAAATCACTTAATTGCCAAAGCAATAATGACTATTTTGTATACAAATGGAACTGCACCAAATAAAAGAAATGAAGCTTTTTCAATTTTAAACAGTTGTTCCACTGAACAGTTTAATTTAGAAGCACCAGTACAAGGAATTGGCTATGTAAGAAAGTTTAGAGAGTGCTTTGTAATAGATTCTCATGGACAATTTTCAGAAAGTGTTTTATTAACAGAATATGTATCAAGCTTTATTAATGATGATTATGATAACTACGAACCAACTAAAGAATGTTATTATACTTTAGAAGATTTAGAGAAAGCTCTAAACTTTACTTTAATAAGTGAAGGATGGTTACGAAATGAAAATACATATGGAGATTCTGTTACATTAAAAGTAAGACTTCATTCTTTAATTACTTCAGGCAATGCTAACTATTTTAAATGGGAACAAGGAACATACATTTCACTTGATAAATATTTATCAGATCTAATGATTAATAATGGTAAAAAATATCAATTAGTTAATATAAATCTTGATGATGTAGATGATTCTTTTGCAAAAGTAATAACAAAGATTTATTCTAGACTTCTATTTGAGTTTACAAAAGGACTTAAAAATAGAGCGAGTATTCCATTTCATATTTTTGTAGAAGAAGCACATAGATATATTCAAAATGATACCGATAGATTTTTAATTGGTTATAATATTTTTGAACGTATTGCAAAAGAAGGACGTAAATATGGACTTATTTTAGGATTAATATCACAAAGACCAGTAGAGTTGTCTGATACTGTTATTTCACAATGCTCAAATTTCTTAATATTTAAAATGAATCATCCAACAGATGTTGATTATATTAAAAAGATGGTACCTAATATTTCTGATGAAATTGTTGAAAAACAAAAAACTTTACAATCAGGAACATGTCTATCATTTGGTAGTGCTTTTAAAGTCCCTTTAATTGTTAAATTAAAAATGCCTAATCCAATGCCACTTAGTGGTAATTGCGATGTAGTTGAAATATGGGATGGACATCAAAATTATTATAAAGAAACTTCACCTAACAATATCCAAAAGCAACCAATAAATAATACTATTGTAACTACAATAAACTCAGTTGAAACATCATCACAAATGAATACAAACTCTACTCAAACAAATCAAACACATATAAATAATAATCAAATAAATATAGCACCTAATATCAACAATCAAACACAAGAATTATCAAGTAATAATATATCAAATAATCTAAATTCAAATTTATTTGGAATTAATACGAATGATATAAATGACACTAATAATGAAGTAACTAATGAAACAGAACAAATTAGTCCTATTCCAGAAATAAATATAAATGAGATTGATGAAACTTTATAAAGTACTTTATTGTAAAAGTACTTTTTATTTGTTATAATTTAAAATAGAAAGAAGGTTGATATAGTATGAACTTTAAACCACTATTAAAGAATGAACAACTATTAGCAATCCTTCATAAAGTCTTAACAAATGAAAATACTAAAAATAAAATATCCAAGGTTTCCATAAATGGCGAAAGTTATGCATATAATCAATACTCGCTTTTAATAATAATGGATATAGTTATTAAATACCAAATAATCATTAATGACGGAATGTATCATCAAGAATTTTTAAATGAATTAGAAAGATTTATATACAATTATAAAAGTCACCAAGAATTAGTATTAAAAGGTAATGAATTACTAATTAATCTAGTCTCAAAAAAATTAAATATAAATGTAGATACTACAGAAAATAAAAAAGAAATTCTAAAACACATATATAGTAAATACATAGTTAATGGTTATTGCTTTCATAGTTTTCCTTCAGCTTTTAAAAAGTTAGTAAATGAAGAAGGCCTAAATCAAAAAGTAGACTATAGGGAATTAGAGGATTTAAAAAAAATAAATTACATTTTTAATAATCACAATTATAAAAGTATTATATCTAAAAATTTAAAAGCTAGAAGTCAACCAATATGTATAACTGATTCTCCTGCAATGGCTTACTATTACGCTTTTAGAAGTCCAGAATACTTAGCAGAAATAACTTCATTAAGCAAATATTATAAAAATGTAAAAAGTTATGATTCCAATGCTTTCTATGAAAAGAATTATGAAAAGTGTGAAGAAAATTTAATATCTTTATGTAATCATGTTAAGATGACTGAAAAAGAAAAAAACACAATTTTAAAAACATTTACTAAAAGATGGAATAAATTAAATATGTCAAATTCAACTCCTTGTATTGCTTTTATAAAAAGAAATAATTTAGCAAAAGATAGCTACTCAAATATACAAGAAATTATAGATAGTGTAGATAAAATTGATTTAAATATCTTAGTGTCTAAAATAACTGATAGTAAATATCAAATTATAAGAAAATATAGTGATATAAGTCCCTTAGATTTAATGGTAGTAACAATGCCAAGCTATAGAGAAATAAAAAATAATAAATTTATTAATGACCAAAAGAAAAAAACAAAGACTTGTAGTAATGAAATAGAAAATGCTAAAATAAATTTATTGAACTATAAATCCGCATACAGTTATGGTAATGTTAATATTTTAGCATTGCTTGGATTATTACTAATAACTTTAGGATTAACTTTAAGTATAATTATTAAAATAATAGGAGGTTAAAATGAAAGACATAAAAATAATTTTTATGGGTACACCGGAATTTGCGGTTCCTATTTTTAAATCACTTGCAGAAAAATATAATATTGTAGCAGTTGTTACTCAACCAGATAAAAAAGTAGGAAGAAAACAAATATTAACACCTAGTCCTATAAAAAAAATCAGTGCAGAATATAATATACCAATTTTACAACCAGTAAAAATAAAAAACGAATATAAAGAAATATTGGATTATCAACCAGATAGGATAGTAACTTGTGCTTATGGTCAAATATTGCCGGAAGAAATACTTAATTTTCCAAAATATAAATGTATTAATGTACATGCATCATTATTACCTAAGTTAAGAGGTGGAGCACCAATACAACATGCTATTATGGATGGATATGATAAAACAGGTATAACAATCATGTATATGGATAAAAAAATGGATAGTGGAGATATTATCAGTCAAAAAGAAACAAAAATAACTAAGGAAGATAATTTAAAAACTTTGCATGATAGATTAAGTGAAATAGGAAAAGATTTATTATTAGAGACTTTACCTAATATTATAAACGGTAAGATTAATCCTATTAAGCAAAAAGAAGAGGATGTAACTTATGGTTATAATATTACTAAAGAAGATGAAAAGATAGATTTTAATAAAACAAATATAGAAGTAAATAACAAAATAAGAGCATTAAATCCTATACCTGGTGCTTATACTACACTAAATGGTAAAAGATTAAAAGTATACAAAGCAAGAATTAGTGATAGGTATTATAATAATACTAAAGTAGGAACGATAGTAGGATTTGAAAAAGATGGTATTTGTGTAGTAACAGGTACAAAAGAAATAATATTAACAGAAATAGCTTTAGAAGGTAAAAAAAGATGTTTAGTAAAAGATTATTTAAATGGAATAGATAAAAAAGAATTGCTAGGGGTAGTATTAGAGTGAAAGAAAAAAAGAAAAAACAACAAAATCAATATATTGAATTTATAAAAAAAATGTTTAAAAGCAAAAGGGGAAGAGCATTACTTTTCTTTATCTTCTATTTTATTTTCTTTTTTGTTATAATATCACTTATAAGAAGTGCTTATAGTCAGCCAAATACTATAAAAAAGGATACAAATAATATTAATGCTAAATATAAATTAGAATCTATAGAAAAAGGTAATTATCATTTTATAAGAGAAGAAATAATAAATGGTGTTATAACAAACTTTACTGGTGATAAGGAAAACAATAAAATAAAAGGAATAATGACTAGTAATAATATATTTTATAATTATTTTATTTATGATAATATTAATTTAATAAAAACTACTGATAAATATGAAGTTACAAGTGATTTATACCAATTTAATAATATTACAGATGATAAAAATATAAGGACTATATTAAATAAATCTACATTAATTTCTAAAACTGAATATGAGACAGGAAATATTTTGTATAATTATCAAATTACCACAAATACTTTGGATGGAATAATAAATAATACTAATATTGATATTGCAGATATTCCAAATACAATTACTATAGAAACAAACGAAGAAGATGAAGTGATTAAAATTACATATGATTTAACAAGTTATGCTACATACATAAATCAAAATGATACGTCAGTAAAGATATCTATAGATTATTCTAATTTTGGAAATATTCAAAATATAACAATACCAGAAAGATAGGAGAAAAATATGAAAAAAGGTATAAAAAAAACAATTATAATAGTTGCACTAATATTAGTAGCGCTAATAGGAGTAATAGTATTTGTGGCGGTAAAAGAGTTACAAGAAGAAGATATCCTAAAACAAGAGATTGTTAATTATAGTAATAAAGACTTACTTACAGATGATTATAAAATAGAAGTAAAAACAACAGGTGATAGAGCATATGTAGAAGAGGCAGTAAAAAAATATTACAAAAACTTATCGGATAATGTAAAAAGTATTAATAACTATTTAAATGATGAAAATTTAATTAGCATTCTTTCAATAGAAAATTTAAAAGAAGATAATCCTAATTTTACAAAAAGTCATCAACTGATTAATACAACCAAGAGAAATCTAAGTAAGGCATTTGAAAATATTAGTAACTTGTGTGAAGAAGAAACAATAAAAAACTTGATTGATAAAGAAAAATTATCAGATAGCGAATATTATTATGATTTATATCTAAGTTTGATGTATACAGAAAAAGATTTAGAAAAACTTTCTAAAACTAAAGAAGAAATGGAAGTTATATCAAATAATTTAAACTTATTTTTAGATAAAGTGGATGAAATATTAACTTTTTTAGAGACAAATAATACAAATATAGAATATTCAAATGAAAATATTATCTTTGCAAATAATAATCTCTTAAATCAATACAATACTTTATTAAATGAATTAAATATACTTGTTAATGATATGCAAGAATTAGAGAGTAATGTTTAGTGATACAAAAAAGTATCACTTTTATAGTGTTTTCTTTTACTTTTATAATGATATCAGTTATAATAAATAAAGAAAGAAAAGGTGAAAAATATGTTTGAAAGTCTTGGAGATAGATTACAAAATGCTATACATAAAATAAAAGGTTATGGAAAGATTACTGAAGATAATATTGGAGATATGATGAAAGAAATTCGTCTAGCTTTACTTGAAGCAGATGTAAATTACAAAGTAGTTAAAGAATTCGTTAATAATGTCAAAGAAAAAGCATTAGGAGAAGAAGTAAGAACTAGTATTAAGCCGGGAGATTTATTTGTTAAGATTGTTAAAGATGAATTAACTGAACTACTAGGAAAAAATGCCTCACCTTTAAATATTGATGGTAATCCTGCTATTTTAATGTTAGTAGGTCTTCAAGGTAGTGGTAAGACTACAACTATAGCAAAACTTTCTAATTATTTAAGAAAAAAGAAAAGTAAAAAGCCATTAATGGTAGCGTGTGATATTTATCGTCCTGCTGCAATTGACCAGTTAAAACAATTAGGAAAAGAATTAAATATTGAAGTATATAGCGAAGGTAAAAACGATCCTGTAGAAATAAGTAAGAATGCAATTATTTATGCCAAAGAAAATAATTATGATTATGTTTTAATCGATACAGCAGGTAGATTACAAATAGATGAAGAATTAATGAATGAACTTGAAAATATTACCAAGGAAGTTAAGCCACAAGAAACTTTATTAGTAATAGATGCTATGATGGGACAAGATGCAATTAATGTAATAACAGGATTTAATGATAAATTAAATTTAACAGGGGTAATATTAACTAAATTAGATGGTGACACTAAAGGCGGTGTGGCACTATCAGTAAGACATTTAACTAATGTTCCTATAAAGTTCATAGGTGTAAGTGAAAAATTAGATGGTCTTGATTCCTTTGATCCAGAACGTATGGCAGGAAGAATTCTTGGTATGGGAGATATTATATCACTAGTAGAACAAGCAGAAGCTGTGTTTAATGAAAAAGAAGCAGAACGTACTGCTAAAAGAATGGAAGATGGTAAATTTGATTTAGAAGATTTTTTATCTAGCTTAAAACAAATAAAAAAATTAGGACCATTAGAAAACTTATTAAAACTAATACCAGGTGCTAAAAAAATGGGATTAACAAATATAAATATTCCACCTAAACAAATGGCACATATAGAAGCAATTATTCTTTCTATGACTAAAGAAGAAAGAAGGGATCCATCTATTATTAAAGCATCAAGAAAAACACGAATAGCCAAAGGGTGTGGCTTGTCAGTTGCTGAAGTAAATAAACTTTTAACACAATTTGAAAATATGAAAAAAATGATGAAACAAATGAAAAATGGTAATTTTAAAATGCCATTTTAGGCAAATAATTTATACATAATACCTTAAGTAGAATATCTTAATACTAAAGGAGGAAAAGTATATGTTATTTAATAATCAAGCCATTGATATGACATCTACAATTGATGGTAATAATAACGTTATTGATCAAGATATGAATATTGACATCAATATGAATAGTAATAATATGCCAATGAACCAAAATATGGAAATGATGGAACAACAAATGCCAATAATTGAGCCAGTTCAAGAGCGTCAAGTAAATAGAACTTTTGTACATCAAGTACCACA
>CALVRG010000040.1 GCA_944358505.1 uncultured Bacilli bacterium
AAGAAAAGGTAAAATTAGAGTAATTTGTGAAAATCCAAAACACAAACAAGTACAAGGTTAATAAGGAGGAGAAGTTATGGCACGTATTAAAGGTGTAGATATTCCAAATGATAAACATATATGTATATCACTTACATATATCTATGGAATTGGTAGAAGTTTAGCTAAGAAAATTTGTGAAAATGCTAAAGTAGAACCTACTAAAAAAGCAGGAGAGTTAACACAAGATGAATTAATTGCTTTAAGAGATGAGATCAATAAACATTTAACTGAAGGAGATCTACGTCGTGAAGTTAGTATGAATATTAAAACTAAAATGGAGATTAATTCATACCAAGGAACACGTCATAAAAAAGGTCTACCTGTAAGAGGTCAAAGAACAAACAGAAATGCTCGTACTCGTAAGGGTAAAGGTAAAGTAGTAGCTAACAAAAAGAAATAGTTAGGAGGTTAAATTATGGCTTATAAAACAAGAAAAAGAAAAATTAAAAAGAATATACCTGAAGGTGTAGTACATATAGGTGCAACCTTTAATAATACAATTATAACAATTACTGATAAAGTTGGTAATACTATAAGTTGGGCATCAAGTGGTGCATTAGGATTTAAAGGTAGCAAAAAATCAACACCATTTGCAGCAGGTATGGCATCTGAACAAGCTGGAAAAGCTGCATATGATATGGGAATGCGTAAAGTAGAAGTATTTGTTAAAGGTTTAGGACCAGGTAGAGAGACTGCAATAAGATCTCTTCAAACAGCTGGACTAGAAGTAACAGGAATTACTGATGTTACACCAATTCCACATAATGGATGCCGTCCACCAAAAAGGCCTCGTGGCTAATAAAAGGGAGGTTATTAAATGATAGAATTTGAAAAACCAGTTTACAAAATTACTGATTATGTTGAATCTAATTTTTATGGAAAATTCGAACTAGAACCATTAGAAAGAGGTTTTGGTACAACTTTAGGGAATGCCCTTAGAAGAGTAATGCTATCATCATTGCCAGGAAGTGCTATTAGTGCAGTTAAAATTGATGGGGTATTACATGAATTTCAAACTCTTGATGGTGTTATTGAAGATGTAACTACAATAATTTTAAATTTAAAAGGAATAGTTGTTAAAAATCATACTGAAGATACAAAAATTATTACTCTAAGAAAAGAAGGAGAAGGAATAGTAACAGCTGCAGATATTGAAACTGATTCTGATATTGAAATTATCAATAAAGATCACGTAATTGCCAATCTTGCTAAAGGTGGAAGCTTAAACATGCAAATGATTGTTACTAATGGTCGTGGTTACGTTAAGAGTGAAGATTCTGCTTTAAGAGAAGACGATAAGAAAAATGGTTTTATTGCTATGGATGCTATTTATTCTCCAATTGAACGTGTATCTTATGAAGTAGAAAGTGCAAGAGTTGGTCAAGATGAAAGTTATGATAAATTAGTAATGGAAGTTTGGACAAACGGTTCTATTAAACCAGAAGAATCTATTGCTTTGTCTGCAAATATTTTAATTGAGCATTTTAAATTAGTAACTGAATTAAGTGATATTTCAAATGTAAGCAGTATGATGATTGAAAAGAATGAAGATCCTAAAACTAAAGCTTTAGAAACATCTATTGAAGATTTAGATTTTTCAGTAAGAGCTTATAACTGTTTAAAAAGAGCAGGAGTTCATACATTACAAGATTTAGTTAATAAAAGTGAAAACGATATGATGAAAATTCGTAATTTAGGAAAAAAATCATTAAAAGAAGTATTAGATAAAATTAAAGATTTAGGGCTTGACCTAAGAGATGATGATTAAGGAGGTAAACAGATGTCTTATAGAAAATTAGGTGTAGATAATAAACATAGAAGAAGTATGTTAGCAACTCTTACTAAACAAGTAATTATGAATGGACAAATTACTACTACTGAAACAAGAGCAAAAGAAATACGTAAAGCTGTTGATAGTATGATTACTTATGGTAAGAAGGGTGATCTTGGTAGTCGTCGTAGAGCCCTAGCTTTCGTTCATAATGATAAAGCTGTTGTAAATAAAGTATTTAACGAACTAGCTCCACTTTATGCTAATAGAAATGGTGGTTATACACATATTTTAAATCTTAATGAACGTCGTGGAGATGGAGCTCTACTAGTAATTCTTAAATTAGTAGATGAAGAAACAAAAGAAGAGTCTAAATAGACTTCTTCTTTTATTATATTATAAAAAACAGTTGTAATCATTTCTAATTTTTTGTATAATAGATTTAGTTTTTAAATGCAGTTATAGTAGTAAAAAAGATTATTATTAAAAGAGAATTTGTGGTTGGTGAAAACAAACATAATAACTTTTTGAACTTGATAACATGAAACATTTACGGAATATGTCCGATATAACAATGAAGTGCATAGATTTCTATGAAACAAGGTGGTACCGCGAAAAATTTTCGTCCTTGTTAACAGGAATCTATTTTTATTAGGAGGAATATTATGATAGAAGAACTAATTTTATTTATTATGACATTTATGCTAGTTTTTATAATTTATGAACTGTTTATTGTGAGAAAGGCTAAAAAAAGTAAGAAAAAAAAGAAACCAATTGAAGTAAATTATTTAATAGCAAAATATAATTTTGATTTAGATAAATTAAATTATAAAAAACTTCTTAATATAATAAGTATTGTTAGTGCATTTGATATATCTTTAGTAGTAACAATAGTTTCATTATTAAAAAATTTTTATCTCCAATTGCTGATAGGATTTGTTTTGATTATGTTATTAATAATTGTTAGTTATGATGTTGTAGGTAGAATATATAAAAAGAAAGGATGTTGTAAATAATGATAGATTTTAAAGAAATAGAAAAAAAATGGGAAGAAAAATGGGAAAAAGATGGATTATATAAATTTGATTCTAATAGTGATAAAAAGAAATTATATTGTCTTGAAATGTTTAGTTATCCTAGTGGTGCTAAACTACATTTAGGACATTGGTATAATTATAGTGTCACTGATACATGGGCTAGATTTAAAAAAATGGATGGATATAATTTATTTCACCCAATGGGTTTTGATGCTTTTGGCTTGCCTGCTGAAAATTATGCTATAAAAACAGGAATTCATCCTGCTATTAGTACTGATAAAAATATAGAAACTATGGAAAAACAATTAAAAAGAATAGGTGGATCATGGGACTGGAATTATGAAATAAAAACTTGTAAGGAAGACTACTATAAATGGACACAGTGGATGTTTTTACAATTATATGAAAAAGGACTTGCTTACAAAAAAGAAGCACCTGTTAACTTTTGCCCATCTTGTAACACAGTATTAGCTAATGAACAAGTTATTAGTGGTTCATGTGAAAGATGTGGAACAACAGTTGTTAGAAAAAACATGAGTCAGTGGTTCTTTAAAATAACTGATTATGCTGAAGAACTATTAAATGATTTGGATAAATTAGATTGGCCTGATAGAACTAAGAACCTTCAAAGAAATTGGATTGGAAAAAGTGAAGGAGCTTATGTTAATTTTAAAGTAGCAGACGCTAATGAAGAATTTACAGTATTTACAACAAGATGTGACACTTTATTTGGAGCAACATATTGTGTCTTGGCACCAGAACTTCTATTAGTTGACAAAATAGTTACAGATGACCAAAAAGAAGAAGTTAATAAATATATAGAAGAAGCATCTAAACAAAGCGAAATAGAAAGAATAAGTACTACTAAGGAAAAGACAGGTGTCTTTACAGGAACTTATGCAATTAATCCTGTAAATGGTAAAAAAATACCAATTTGGATCAGTGATTATGTTTTGGCAAGTTATGGAACAGGAGCTATAATGGCAGTACCAGCTCATGATGAAAGAGACTATGCTTTTGCTAAGAAATTTAATCTTGAAATAATACCGGTATTAGAAGGTGGAGATATAGAAAAAGAGGCATTTGTAGGTGATGGACTCCATATTAATTCGGATTTTCTAAATGGACTTAATAAAGAAGAAGCTATTAATAAGATGAACTCTTACTTAGAAGAAAAAGAAATTGGTAAGAAAACAACAACTTACAAATTAAGAGATTGGTTAGTGTCAAGACAAAGATATTGGGGTGCTCCTATTCCTATTATTTATTGTGATGATTGTGGAATAGTACCAGTTCCACTAAAAGAGTTACCAGTTAAATTACCAATGGATGTAGAATTTACTCCAGATGGTGAAAGTCCATTAAAAAAAAGTGAATCATTTATGAAATGTAATTGTCCAAAATGTGGAAAAGAAGCCAAAAGGGAAGCAGATACATTAGATACCTTTGTTTGTTCTAGCTGGTACTACCTAAGATATCCAGATGCTCATAATGATAAAAAACCATTTGATAAAGATATCATTAATAAAATTTTACCTGTTGATAAGTATGTAGGTGGAGTAGAGCATGCATGTATGCATTTATTATATGCAAGATTCTTTACTAAGGCATTAAGAGATATGGGATATCTAAACTTTGATGAACCATTTAAATCACTTGTTCATCAAGGAACAATTTTAGGCCCAGATGGTGAAAAAATGTCTAAATCAAAAGGAAATACAGTAGCTCCTGATCCACTAGTAGAAGAATATGGTGCAGATGTGCTACGAGGATACTTGATGTTTGGTTTTAACTATATAGATGGTGGACCTTGGACGGATGATGGTATAATAGCAATTAATAAATTCTATCGAAAAGTAGAAAGACTTACTAATGCCATAAAGGAAACAAGCGAAAGAATGAAAGAGATAGATAAAGTTTTACATAATTCTATTAAAGTTATAAGAGAAGATATAGAAAAATTCCAATTTAATACTTCTATGGCAAAGATTATGGAATATACAAATATCCTAGTTAAATATGAGCAAGTTGGAATACCAAGATACTATATTGAACAACTTCTTCTAATATTAGCACCATTCGCTCCTCATATAACAGAAGAACTATGGGAAAAAATAGGTAATAAGTATTCAATCTATAATGAAGAATACCCTACTTATGATGAAAATTATCTAATAGAAGAAACAAAAGAAATAGCTGTTCAAGTAAATGGTAAAGTTAGAGCAACTATTAAAATCAATGTAAATGATAGCGAAGATATCATAAAAGAAAAAGCCTTAAGTGAAGCTAATGTAAAAA
>CALVRG010000041.1 GCA_944358505.1 uncultured Bacilli bacterium
CAGTCTTTATTAGTTGAATATGGTTTTATAGATAATGCTAATGATAGAGTTAAATTACAAAATAATTTATTAGATTATGTTGAAGCAGTAGTAAGAGCTATAGCAGAATATGCTGGCGTTCCTTATACAGGACCTGGTGGTTCTAGTGGTTTTTATACTGTTCAAAAAGGAGATAGTTTATGGAGTATTGCTAAAAAGTTTAGAGTAACAGTACAAGAATTAAGGGATGCTAATAATCTTTTAAGTGATACTCTTAGTATAGGGCAAATTCTTAAAATACCTGGTAATGATAATGTAGGTAGTATAACTTATACTGTTCAAAAGGGGGACAGTCTATGGAGTATTGCTAGTCGTTATGGAATAAGTGTTAATGATCTTAGAAAAGCTAATAATCTCTCCACAGATGTTCTTAGTATCGGTCAAGTATTGATAATTCCTGGTAGTAGTAATGATGAAGAAAATGGTGTTATTACTCCTCCATCTGGTCCTTCTACTACATATATAGTGGCTAAAGGTGACAGTTTGTGGAGTATAGCAAATAAATTTGGGGTAACAATACAAGATTTAAGGGATGCAAATATGCTAACTACAGATGTTTTGAGCGTAGGACAAGTTCTTGTTATACCAGGGGTTAGTAATGATGATGGTGATAATACTCCTATTCCTCCATCTGAACCTTCTACTACATATACAGTGGCTAAAGGTGACAGTTTGTGGAGTATAGCAAATAAATTTGGGGTAACAGTACAAGATTTAAGAGATGCAAATATGTTAACTACAGATGTTTTGAGCATAGGACAAGTTCTTGTTATACCAGGGGTTAGTAATGATGATAATAATGAAGATGATAAAGTTGAAGAAATTACTACATATACAGTGCAAAGTGGTGATAGTTTATGGAGTATATCTAAAAAATTCGGTGTCACTGTAGATGAACTAAAAAATGCTAATAATTTAACATCTAATTTATTATCAATAGGACAAGTTTTAATTATTCCTACTTCTTCTGGTTCGAATTCCAATAATTATACTATTTATATAGTTAAATCTGGTGATAGTTTATGGAGTATTGCTAATAATTTTAAAACTACTGTTGATTCTATTAAATCTTTAAATAATTTGTCATCTAATTTATTATCAATAGGACAAGAGTTAAAAATACCAAATATTTAAATGTAAAAAGTAGTAAAAACCATTGCTTTGTAAGTACTTTCATGCTATTCTTATTATGTAAGCAAGATATGCTTAAATTAATAGGAGGTTTTATTAAATGAAAAAAGTAGAATTAGTTGAAGCTGTTGCAGAAAAAGCTGGATTAACTAAAGCTGATGCAACTCGTGCTATTGATGCAACTTTTGAAGCTATTACTGAAGCATTAGCTAATGGAGATAAAGTTACATTAGTTGGATTTGGTACATTTGGAGTATCTAAAAGAGCTGCTCGTGAAGGTCGTAATCCAAGAACTGGTGAAACAGTTAAAATTGAAGCAAGAAATGCTGTTTCATTTAAAGCAGGATCTGCTCTTAAAGAATCAGTTAATTAAAAATTAAGCCAATAATGGCTTTTTTTGATATGTTAAGATATTTATTTGTTATTAATATTCTTGCTTTACTTTTTTATGGAATTGATAAATTTTTAGCTTATAAACATTATTATAGAATTAGTGAAAAAATACTATATTTATTTGGTATATTGGGAGGATCTTTAGGAGCCTTATTTGGAATGCTTTTATTTAGACATAAAACTAAAAAAATTAAGTTCTATTTAGTTAATATAATCTTTTTATTAATATGGTTTAGTATATTTATTTGATATGTTAAACTATAGTTAGTTATATATCTTTTGAAAAAGAAGATTAAATATATGTTATAATATTATTGGTGATAGTTATAATGTTAGATACAGCTTTAAAGGTTTTAAATATACTTTTTGATAATTCTTATGAAGCTTATATAGTAGGTGGATTTGTTAGAGATTATTTGATGAATATTGAATCTAATGATATTGATATTACTACTAATGCTACTCCAAAAGAGTTAATTAAAATATTTCCTAATGCAAATATAGATAATGCTTTGTATGGTACTGTAAGTATATATTTAAATGGTTTTAGATTTGAAATAACTACTTATAGAAATGAAGAAAATTATTTGGATAATAGACATCCATTAAAAATAAGGTATGTTAATGATTTAAAGATAGATTTAAAAAGAAGAGATTTTACTATTAACACAATATGTATGGATAGATTTGGTGGTATTGTTGATTTATTAGGATATAAAAATGATATAGAAAATAGAGTAATTAAAACTATTATTGATCCTTTGGAGTCTTTTAAAATAGATTCTCTTAGAATTTTAAGAGCTCTTAGATTTGCTGTAACATTAGATTTTGAGTTATCTTCAGAAGTAAAAGAAGCAATTAGGCAATCTAAATTTTTGTTAAATGATTTATCTGTTAATAGGAAGAAACAAGAGCTGGATAAGATTTTTAGTTCTCCTAATATTAATAAAGGTATAACTTTAATGAAGGATCTTGATTTGATTAAGGTTTTACATTTAGAAAAAATTAATAAGATTAAATCTTGTAGTCAAGTCATAGGAATCTGGACTGTTTTAGAAGTTGATAATATATATCCGTTTACTAGAAATGAGTTAAAGCTAATGAAAGATATTAGAACTGCTATTAGTAATAGTCCTATTTCTTTTATAACTTTATATTATTATGATTTGTATCCTTGTCTTGTTGCTGGGGAGATTATTGGTGTTGAAAAAGCAAAAATAATGAATGTTTATAATAAAATGCCTATTCATAAAAAAAGTGATATTTTAATTAATACTTATGATTTAATTAATTATTTACATATAGAGGATGGTCCTATTTTAAGTAAACTATGGGACTGTATAGAGAAAGCTATTTTAAATTTGAAAGTTGTTAATGAAAAAGAACAATTGCTTTTATTTGCTAAAGATATATATACTAAATTGAATTTAGTAGAGGAGGATAGTAATGAAACAAAAACAACTGGTTAGTTTATTAGAAGATAGAAGTATTGTAGTACCTTTGTTGTTTTTTAAGCAGTATAAGAAATTAAATATTAGTTTAGAAGAATTTGTTTTTTTAATGTACTTAAAAGATAGAGGTAATTCTTTTACCTTTGATCCTAATGTTATGGCAGATGATTTAGGCTTAGATATTAAGGATATATTGAGTTTTATTTCATCTCTTAATGATAAGAAATTATTATTAATTGATACATTTAAAAATGATAAAGGAATTGTTGAAGAGAAGATAGATATTTCGATGTTTTATGCAAAATTTGCTTCTATTATTGCACAAGAGGTTGTTGATAACAATGAAAATTCTATAGATAATTCTATATTTTCTATGATAGAAAAAGAGTTTGGAAGGACACTTAGTCCTAGTGAACTTGAATATATTAAAGCTTGGGCTATTACTTTTGATAGTGGTATGATAATAGAAGCGGTTAAAGAAGCAGTATTAAATGGAGTGTCTAGTATTAGGTATATTGATAAAATTCTTTACGAATGGGATAAAAAGGGTTTAAAGAATGCTGATGATGTTAGACACTTTTTAAATACTAAAGATAAAGAATTAAAAGAACCAGTAGAAGTTTTTGATTATGATTGGTTTGATGATGATGAATAAAAAAAAGACAATAGAAGATTATTTGGATTTTTTGTTTGAAAGTCCGAAGTGTGAATTAAATTATGTTAATGACTATCAATTATTAATTGCAATTGTTTTAAGTGCACAAACTACAGATAAAAGAGTTAATAGTGTTACACCTATATTATTTAAAAAATATAAAAACTTAGAAAGTCTTATGAATGCTGATATCAATGATATAGAAAGTATTTTAAGACCTCTTGGTTCTTTTCGAAAGAAAGCTTTGTATGTTAAGGAAATTGCACAAATATTAGTTAGTCAATATAGTGGCAAAGTTCCTATTAAAAGAAATGAGTTAGAAATGTTTCCTGGAGTTGGTAGAAAGACCATTAATGTTTTTTTAGGTGAGTTTTATAATATTCCTGCTATTGCTGTTGATACTCATGTAGAAAGAGTTTCTAAAAGGTTAGGGCTTGCTAAAGATAATGATAGTGTTAGAGTAGTGGAAGAAAAATTGAAACGTGCTTTTAAACGTGATGTTTGGACTAAAAGACATTTGCAACTTGTTTTATTTGGAAGATATCATTGTAAAGCGGTTAAGCCTTGCTGTTATGAATGTATGTTAAAAGATATTTGTAAATATGAAAAGAAGCTAGATAATTAGCTTCTTTTTATGATTCGGGCATTGTTCCTTCTCCTGGATTTGTGGTTGTTTCATCTGTTATAGTAACTTGAATTATATCTGTTTGTTTTGTTTCTCCATCATATGTAAATTGATATTTTAAACTATACGTTCCTGGTTCTGTAATTGTGGTTGCAGAAGTAGGATACTCATAAGGGCCTGATATACTAATTAATTTCCAATTACTTGTTTTAGTTGTTACGTCTGTATTACCATCATAAACTGTTATATAATTATTTTTTATAATATCATTTACTATAAATTCTGTAACGCTTATGGCTTTAGCACTTATTTTTAGATTAGTGTTTTTCTTTTTTAATTCATATGTGGCTTCATTACTATTTAAACCATCATATTTTTTGAATGTAGCAACAACTTTATATGTTCCATATGGATTACTTGGATTATTAATAGTATAACTTGTATTAGTTGTAAATCCTAATAAGGTATTGTTAAAATAAACATTATATCCAAAGTCTCCATAAGATGAATCAATGCTTCCTGGGTTTACAGCATTCCATGTAATAGTTACTTTGTTATTTTCGTATTTAGCATTTAAACCACTTGGGGTTTCTAAATTACTTATTTCTTTTCCTTTTGGTTCGTGATCTTTTTTGAAGAACTCATAAATTATTGATCCAGTATAACCAGTACCAGCAATTTTAGCAGTAGAGCTACCGGCAATAAGTGGTACTTTTACAACACTATCAGGCATTTTGAAATCTTCTTTGTTTTTTTCAAACACTTCATTTGCTATTGCTGTAAATAATTTATCTCTTTGAACAGTACCAGATAAGTTATGACAATAATAGCCTTGTGCAACAGAATCTTTTGTAGTTTCTTTATACCCATACCACATTGCAATTACTGTTTTAGTTGTATAACCTACAACCCACGAATCTCTAATGGCATCATCTGCCATTCCAAAATTTTTTACTGTGTTTGAATCAAAGTTAGTTGTTCCTGTTTTCATAGCAATTTTATCCATTGATCCACCACCGGTAATAGATGTATCATCTAGCATGCTTGTAATCATATAAGCGGTAGAGTCTTCCATAATCTTAGTTTTTTTGCTTTCATGTTCATATTCTTCTCCGGTATCGTTAATTATAATTTTGCTAACAGCATATGGTTCATTATAATAACCACCATTAGAGAATGCAGCATAAGCAGCAGCCATTTGTTGAGGATTTACTCCGTCAAAAGCTCCTAGAGCATGTGCTTCATGAATTTTACCATTTTCAATTTCTGGTTCAATTCCTAATTTTTGAACAAATTCTATTATTTTTGAATTATCAACTTGTTGAAATGCTTTTAAAGCTGGAATATTTCTTGATAAAGATAAAGCTTTTCTTGCTGTCATATTACCCATAAATTTTCCATCCCAGTTGTTTATTTGTTTACCGTTTGTATATGAATACGGTTCATCTACAAACATTTTATAATTATCTTCACCATCATTATAGCCAAAAGTAGAAGCATTATTATATTCAATTAATGGTCCATAATCAAATAATGGTTTTGCAGTGGAACCTGGTTGTCTTACCATATCTGTTGAATAATTGAATGTATTTGCATCGGTTTTATTTCTACCTGCACCAACTGCTAGAATTTTTCCCGTTTCACTATCTAGTACAGTAACACCACTTTGAATAACGTCATTTATCCAAGTATAACTTTCTCCATTCATAACTTTATTTAATCCATCTTGTTTATCTGGATCTAAATTTGTATATATTTTCATTGGAGTAGTATAAGGATTAGCACCACATTTTTCTTTTACTTCTGCTACTACTGTATCTATGTATCCTTGATATTCACTATTTCCACTTGTATCGGCTGATTCGTTATAGTTAACAAGACTTTCTATACTGATGGAACTTGCAATTTTTCTTTCTTCTTCAGTAATATATCCATGTCTTTCCATTAAGTATAAAACAGTATCACGTCTTTTTGTTACAGCTTCAATGTTATCTTCGTTAGTAGGTCGATATGTATTAGGAGCTTGGAACATTCCAGCAATAATGGATGCTTCTGCTAAATTTAAATCGCTAATATCTTTATTAAAGTAAACTCTAGCTGCTTGACTTACACCATATATATTACCACCTAAGTTATGATTATTAACATAGAACTCTATTATTTGCTCTTTTGTATAATTTTTTTCTAATTTAAATATAGATAAATATATATCTTGAAATTTTCTAATAACTCCATCAATACCGCTTGCAACTCTTGATGTTAAACTATTTTTAACAACTTGCATTGATAGAGTAGAAGCACCACCTGCATCAGAGTTACCAGCAACTTGACCTAATGCAGCTTTAAAGAATCTTGGAGCATCAAAACCATTATGTTGAAAAAATCTAGAATCTTCTGTTGCAACTATTGCATCAACTAAAACTTCAGGTAGTTCATCATAAGTTACTTTATCTCTCATTTCACTTCCTAGTTTAGCATATTCTTCACCATTTATATTATATAAAACACTTGGTTCGCTACTATCTAATTTTTCGGCATCAAACTTTGGATTAGATGAAATTGCAATATAAATCATAAATAATATTCCAAGTAACATTCCGAGTATACCTAGAGTTAAAATTATAATTAGAATGAGATTTAATACTTTTTTCTTTTTTGGCTTGTTTTTAACACTATCTATTAGTTTGGCAATACCTATAATTATTAATATTCCTATACCCATAAAGGCTGTTACTAATAATCCTAATATAAAATAACTAATAATTATTAGAATAATAAACATAATTGCAAATATTAATAAAAGGCTTTTGTTTTTTAATTTTTTATTTACATTACTTTTCTTTTTTGTCATTTTGCTTTACCTCCAAAAATTCATTTACTACTTTTAAATAATCAAGTCTAGGATTGTAATTTTCTTTTATAAGTTTTCCTTTACTTTCAAATATTCTTATAGGTATTGATTTCCTTTTGTCATTTTTAATAAAAGAAAAAAGATCCTTTGCTTTTAGTAAATACGTTTTATTTAATGTACTAAAACGTACAATTAAAAAGCCAATTCCCCCGTGATTTGTAATGTTTTCTAAATGTTTTATTTGGTGTTTATGAATATTTGCTAATGGGAATGAAGATTTGTTTTTTGTTTCTTTTGCTTCAAAGTCAATATAATATCCTTTATAAATACCATTGTAATCAGTAGTTGATGGTTCCATATAAAATGCTTCTTTTATAATAGAGGTTCTATTTTTTTTAAAATCAACTTTGGTTACTTTAATTGGTGTTGGTTTTTTATATATATAAGCAATATTTTTTTCTCTATAATATGTATTCGTTTGATTGATATCATCTTCTAGATTCATACCACGATGTGAATAGTTAATAATTTGATTATTGTTTCTTTTTATCCCAGTAGGATAATTCATCTTTATCACCTACTAGTAATTATACTATAAATATTTAGAAATAGCTATAATTATTTAATGGGCTCTTTTAATTTTACGATTTAAGTTTTATTTTTCTTCTATTTTTTATATATCATAAAACTTGTTAATTTTATTTTGAAAGTATAATTTTTCTATATGTTATTGTCAAAGATGTGCTTCTTTTGTCGAAAAAGTTGTTCTTACACTTTATTTATATTATAGTATTTTTGGTGATAGTTATGAATAATAAAGATGTTAGTTTTATTTTATCTAGTCTTAGAAATAATGTGAAAGAAGCTATAAGATTAAATGAAGTTAGTTTTATTTTAAGATTGACAAAATAGGATATCTTTTCTAAAATAAGAATGTAAAGGGATTGGTGATTAAAATGTATCAGAATAAAATTACATTAACACCACAAGAAATATTAGAGAAAGATTTTAAAATTGATACAAGAGGGTATCGTCTTAAAGAAGTTGATCAATTTCTTGATGTTATTATTGGTGATTATGAACAATTTTTTGCTATAATTGATAGCCTTGAAAAGGAAAAAGCTGAACTTTTACGTGAAATTATGACATTGAAGCAAGATCTTAGAAATGCTAAGATGAATGTAGAAATTGTTAGAAATAGCACTGATACAACGGAAGTTAGTAATCTTGATATTTTAAGAAGACTTAGTCAATTAGAAAAAGAAGTCTACGGAAAAGATAATAATTAGTATTTTAGGCAAGTGCTGAGTTTATATTTAAATATTTAATTTAAATATATCTTAGAGGAAAGTCCATGCTCACACAATTCTGAGATGATTGTAGTGTTCGCGCTTAAGGAAAAAATAACTTAAGGTAGTGTAGTTTACTATGCTAACGGCTTTTTATTTATCTAAGGATTTTATCTATGATAAATAAAAGTAAAGTGCCACAGTGACGAACTTTTAGGAAACTAGAAGGTGAAACGCGGTAAACCCCACGAGTGAGAAACCCAAATTATGGTAGGGGAGCTTTAAAAAGAGAATTATGAATTTTTTTAAGGTCTATTTATAGAAGATAGATACTTGCCACCTAGAAATAGGTACAGAACATGGCTTATTAAATATTATTTTTATTATCTATGAAGAAGGTGACTTATGAAAGAATTAGGATTTTATCTCCAAGATACAAGGCGAAGCAATGGTGTTAGTTTAGAAGAGGCGGCAAGTGATTTAAATGTTGATGTTTCTTATCTTGAAAATATAGAAAGTGCTAATGTTAGGGCTTTTAAAGATGTATATTATATGAGAAAATTGGTTAAGGAATATGCTAAATATTTAGGACTTTCTGAGGATAAGATACAAGATGAATTTAATGATTTTCTATTTGAGCACACTTCTAAAATTTCCCTTGATGATATAATGGCAGCAAAGAATAAGAAAGAAGAACAAAATTTAGAAAATACTAAAAAAATTCAATCTCCTTATACAAAAACATATAAAATGAAAGTGAAAAAAATGCCATTTATATTAGCATTTATTGTTTTTTTGATAATTATTGTTATTGCGATTATAGTTATTAAAAATATTAATAGAAAACCTGCTATTACTAATGAATTGAAAGGAGTAGAACTTTATGAATACACCTACTAAATTAACTTTTTTTAGAATTATTTTGACTATTATAATGATTGTTATTTTAATTTTTCCATTTTATCTTGTTGGATTTAATTTTCCACAAATTGAACTTGGTGGTATATATATAAAGCTTGAATATATAGTTGCTGGAATTATATTTTTAGTTGCAAGTTTAACTGATTTTCTTGATGGGTATTTGGCTAGAAAAAATAATCAAGTAACGGATTTAGGTAAAATGTTAGATGCTATTGCTGATAAGGCTTTAGTTAATAGTGCTTTGATTATTTTGTCTTATAAGGGATTTATACCTGTAGCGGTGCCTGTAATAATTATTTTTAGAGATACTATTGTTGATGCTATTAAGATGCAAGCTTCTAGTAAAGGAAAAGTTGTAGCTGCTATTAAATCTGGTAAAATTAAGACTGCTTCAATGATGGTAGGTTTGGTTTTAGTATTCTTTTATAATTTGCCTTTTGAATTTATAAATATAAGAGTAGCTGATTTCTTAGTTTATTTTGCAACAGTAATGTCTGTAGTCTCTATGATTGAGTATTTTAATCTTAATAAAAAATTTATATTAGAATCAAAGGAGTCAAAAAGTTAGTTTTGATTCCTTTCTTTATTGAAATATTAATTTCTGTTTGAAAAATTTTTTGAATTTTCAAAATTGAACTTTTGTTCGAAAATTGCTTGACTTTTTAAATTTATCCTTATACAATATTATTATAATTAATTTATATGAGGAGGAACTTATGAGTAAGATGGCTAGCAAAGGTAGCAACGATAAAAATTTAGAAGCTGTTTTAGCAGATATAGAAAAGCAATTTGGTAAGGGTGCAGTAATGAGGTTAGGTGATAATCCTCATATGAAAATTGATGTTGTTTCTAGCGGTTGTTTAAGTTTGGATATTGCTCTTGGAATTGGTGGGTATCCTAAAGGAAGAATAATTGAAATCTATGGGCCAGAATCAAGCGGTAAAACAACGTTTGCTTTGCAAGCAATTGCGGAAGTACAAAAAATAGGAGGAAGAGCGGCTTTTATTGATGCAGAACATGCTCTTGATCCTGTTTATGCCAAAAGACTTGGTGTTAATACTAATGAACTTATTTTGTCACAGCCTGATACTGGAGAGCAAGCTCTTGAAATTTGTGAAGCTTTGGTTAGAAGTGAAGCTGTTAGTATTATTGTAATTGATTCTGTGGCAGCTTTAGTACCGCAAGCAGAAATTGATGGGGAAATGGGAGATTCTCATGTAGGATTACAGGCTAGACTTATGTCACAGGCTTTGAGAAAATTAAGCGGTACTATTAATAAAACTAATACTATTGCTATTTTTATTAATCAGTTAAGAGAAAAAGTTGGAGTTATGTTTGGAAATCCAGAGACTACCCCAGGTGGTAGAGCTTTGAAATTTTATTCTACAATTCGACTTGATATTAGGCGAAATGAACAACTAAAAATTGGTGATAAAGTTATAGGTAATAAGACAACAATTAAGGTTGTTAAAAATAAGGTAGCTCCACCTTTTAAAACAGCAGTAGTTGATATTATGTATGGTGAAGGTATTTCTAGAGAAGGAGAGCTTATTGATTTAGGCGTGGAATCTGGTGTAGTTGAGAAGACTGGAGCATGGTATTCTTATAATGGTGAAAAGCTTGGACAAGGTAAAGAAAATGTTAAACTATTGCTTAAAGATAAAACTGAGTTAAGAGATGAAATAGATGATAAAGTAAGAGAGTATTTTGGTATTAAATTAGATTCCAAAACTGATAAATAAAAGAAGTCAATGACTTCTTTTAAAATAGTATTTTATGAAGAGCATGGATAATATTTTGTTAGTTCATAATATGTTTCTTTGTATAGGTTTCTGTCACTTGGAATTCCCTTGACAAGATAAGATTTAATACTTACAATAGAATTAGATTATAGTTTAGATTTTTATTTAAAGTATATATCTGATGGAGGTATTATATGGAACAATTTTTACTCTCCATTTTACTTATAATTTTTGGATTGGTTTGCGGTTTTGGATTAACTTTTTTAGTGACTTATTTAAGAGAAGGTACTATTTCTAAAAAGATAGATAAAATGCTTGAAGAAGCTTCAAAAAATGCAGATAAAATAAAAAGAGATGCTATTATGGAAGCTAAAGAAAAATCTTATCAATTAAAAATGGAAGTTGATAAAGATATTAAAGAGAAAAAAAGTGAACTTAAAGATAGTGAAAATAAACTTTTACAAAGGGAAAGTAGTCTAGATAAAAGGGATGAACTTTGCCAAAAAAGAGAAACTATTTTAGATGAAAGAGAAGAAAAGATAATCCAAAGGCAAAAAGATATTCAAGAACAAGAAGCAAAAGTGGATGAAATAAAAAAAGAGCAAATAGCACTTTTAGAAGAGATTTCTTCATATAGTAAAGAAAAAGCTCATGATTTAATTATGAAAAATGTAAAGGAATCTATGAGTAGGGAAATTGCTATTTATATTAGTGAACAAGAAAATGAAGCAAAGATGACTGCTGTTGCTAAAGCTCAAGAATTAATTGTAACTGCAATGCAAAAATATGCTTCTGATATTGCTAGTGATCAAACTGTTACTGTTGTTAGTTTACCTAATGATGATATGAAAGGTCGTCTTATTGGTAGAGAAGGTAGAAATATTAGAACAATTGAAGCAATTACTGGAGTTGATCTTATCATAGATGATACACCAGAAGCTGTTGTTTTATCTAGTTTTGATCCTTTGCGTAGAGAAATGGCTAGACTTACTTTAGAAACTTTAATTAAAGATGGACGAGTTCATCCTACTCGAATTGAAGAAGTTTATGATAAAGTGTGTAAAGAAACAAAAGAAAAAATTATTGAGTATGGTAATAATGCTTTGTTTGAGTTAAGTATTACAAAGATGGCTCCTGAATTAATTGAAATTATTGGAAGACTTCATTTTAGAACTAGTTATGGTCAAAATGCACTACAACATTCAATAGAAGTTGCAAATCTGGCTGCTTTAATGGCTGGAGAAATTGGACAAGATGTTACTCTTGCTAAAAGAGCTGGACTTTTGCATGATATTGGTAAGGCAGTAGATCATGAGATTGAAGGAAGCCATGTTTCTATTGGGGTAGATCTTGCAAAAAAATATGGTGAAAATGAAGTCGTTGTTAATGCTATAGCTTCACATCATGGTGATGTAGAATCTACTTCTGTGATTTCATCTTTAGTAGCTGTTGCTGATGCATTGTCTGCTTCACGTCCTGGTGCAAGAAATGATTCTTTAGAAAATTACATTAAAAGGTTAACTCAATTGGAGTCTGTTGCCAGTAATATAGATGGTGTTGCTAAAGCTTATGCGATGCAAGCAGGTAGAGAACTTAGGGTTATTGTAGAGCCAGATCAAATAGATGATTTAGAAGCACATAAAATTGCTCGAGATATAAAAGAAAAAATTGAAGCTACTCTAAATTATCCTGGTACAATTAAAATTACTGTTGTTAGAGAGACTAGGGCAGTGGAAGAAGCTAAATAAAAAGAATTCATTATTGAATTCTTTTTCTATTTCTTTATATCTAATATAATTGGTAAAATTATAGGTTTTCTTCCTGTTAATTTTAATATAAAGGAAATTAAATTTAAACTTAATTCATTTTTAATATCAGTAAATGACGCTTTATTATCTTTTAATTTATTAGTGATAATATTAGTGGCTTCTCTTTCAATTTTTCTTATTAGTTCTTCGTTTTCATTTACTAAAATAAATCCTCTTGTTGTAATATTCGGTTTTGTTAATAATATTCTTTTTGAAAAATCAATATTACAAATTACAACTAATATTCCATCATTGGCCATTATTTTTCTATCTCTTATAACAGCACTACCAACTTCACCAATTCTTGATCCATCTACATAAATATCATTATTGTGATAGCTTTCACCTTTATTTATTTTATGATTTTCTAAAATTAGGCTATCTCCATTTTTTAGTATAAAAGTGTTTTCTTTTGGAATACCACAATCTATTCCAAGATTAGCATGTTGTTTTAACATTCTATAATCCCCGTGAAATGGCATCAAATATTTTGGTCTTAATAATCTAATCATCAATTTTAATTCTTCTTGATTTGCATGACCTGATGTATGTAGATTATTTACAGTCATGTTGGTAAATACTTTTACACCTTTTAGATATAGCTTGTTAATAGTTTTGTGAATACTTAGAGCGTTACCAGGTATTGCACTTGATGAAAATATTACAATATCATCTGGTCTTAATTTTATCTGTTTATGTGTACCATCTGCTATTCTAGATAATGCTGCCAATGGTTCTCCTTGTGAACCGGTACAAAGAATTGTTACTTCTCCGGGTTTTAGTGTATTTGCTACTTCAGGTGTTACTAATAATTCTTTATGATCAATATATCCACCTTTTATTGATATGTCAATGTTATTCTCCATGCTACGACCAAAGACACATATTTTCCTGTTATGCTGATAACATGATTCGAAAATGTGCTTTAATCTATAAATGTTAGAAGCAAAAGTGGCAATTATAATACGATTATATTTATATTTATCAAATATTTCTGTTAAGGCATCATCAACACGTGATTCACTAATTGACATTCCTTCATTTAAGGCATTAGTACTATCACTTATTAATAAATCTACACCTTCTTCTCCTAGTTTAGCCATTTTGTATAAATCAGCCATTGGCCCTATTGGTGTTAAATCAAATTTAAAGTCTCCAGTTGTTACAATTCTACCATTAGGTGTGGTTATGCAAATGCCGTGTGAATCTGGTATAGAGTGAGTTGTTCTAATAAATTCTATTTTTATGTTTTTAAATTCTAATTTTGTATTTTCGTCATAAACAAATAAATTATCATATCTAATATTTCTGTCTTCTAATTTTAGTTTAATTAATTCTTTAGCTTGATTAGGGGCATATATAGCAGGAATATTAACACTTTTTAGTAAAAATGGAATTGCTCCTATATGGTCTTCGTGACCATGTGTTATAAGCAGTGCTTTAATTTTATTTTCGTTTTCTTGTAAAAATGTATAATCTGGAAGGACATAATCTATACCTAAAAGTTCTCCCTCTGCAAATGATACTCCCGCATCTATAACAATTATTTCGTCTTCATGCATTATACAATACATGTTTTTTCCTACTTCACCTAAGCCTCCTAAAACAATTATTTTTGTTTCATTTGACTTTTTATTCATTATTTCTCCTTTCTTTTTCTAAAACCTCAAAGAACTAACCGATATAGATTATACTATATTTTTTTAGCTTTGTCTATTGTTAAAAATTATTTGTATTGAAAGTATTGTATATTTGAAATGAAATAGATATACGTTAAAATACTGGTATATATATAATAATGTTATACTAGTTTACAAGAAAAAGTTAAATAATAATTGACTTTGGACTTAAACACTGCTATAATTTTAATCGGTACATTTTATATCCCCACTAAAACTTGAGTTGTGGGAAAACTTAAGTGATTTAGTAAAGGAGAAAGTTATGAAAAGTTATATGCAAAAGAAAGAAACAGTTGAAAGAAAATGGTATGTTATTGATGCTGATGGTAAGTCTTTGGGTCGTGTAGCTAGCAAGGCTGCACATGTTTTACGCGGCAAACATAAAGCTACTTTCACACCTCATATTGATTGTGGTGATTATGTTATTGTTATCAATGCTTCTAAAGTTTTACTTACTGGTAATAAATTAGAAGATAAAAAATATTATAATCATTCTCAATATCCAGGTGGATTAAGAATTAGAACTGCTAAAGAAATGGTTGAAAAATATCCAGAAGAGATGGTTGAAAAAGCTATTAAAGGAATGTTACCAAAAAATCGTTTAGGTAGAGCTATGTATAAGAAGTTATTTGTTTATGCAGGGAGTGATCATAAACATATGGCTCAAAAACCTGAAGGATTGGATGTATAGGGAGGTTAAATTATGGCAAAAGATAAAAAAGTTTATATAGGAACTGGTAGAAGAAAAACTAGTGTTGCTAGAGTAAGACTTACTTCTGGTACTGGTAAAATTACTATCAATGGTCGTGATGTTAATGAATATTTCCCTTATCCAACTTTAGTTATGGATTTAACTCAACCACTAGATGTTACTAATACCCGTGAAATGTTTGATGTTGATGCAGATGTTACTGGTGGCGGTTTTTCTGGTCAAACTGGTGCAGTTAGATTAGGAATTACAAGAGCTTTACTTATGTATGACGCATCTACTCCAGTAGATTCTGAGAATAGTTATCGTAGAATACTTAAAAAAGAAGGATTCATTACGAGAGATGCTCGTAAGAAAGAGCGTAAAAAACCAGGACTTAAGAAAGCTAGACGTGCTCCACAATTTTCAAAACGTTAGAAACTGTTTCAAAGTATCGATTGTTCGATACTTTTTTTGTGTTATAATATAATTATGAAGAGATATTTGAGTAATTTTGATTTAAAATTTATAGCTATTATTGCAATGACTATTGATCACTTTGGTATTGTTTTTAAGCCTTCTTTTTATAATTTATTTAGAATAATTGGGAGGATTTCTTTTCCTATTTTTGCATTTTTATTAGTAGAAGGATACTTACATACTAAAAGTTTAGAAAAGTATGTTTTAAGACTTATTGTGCTTGCTGTTATATCAGAAGTTATTTATGATTATGTTTTGTATGGCGATGCTTTTTATTTTAATAGCAATAATATATTTTTTACTTTGATTTTAGGTATTTTTACTATTTATTTTTTAGATCATAGTAAAAAAACAATTAATAAGTATATTAAAGAAAAAATTGATTTAGATATAGTTTTGTTTATAAATTATATTTTGATTATTATAATTATGGGATTAATTGCAACTATTTGTAACTTTAGTTATGGAATGTTTGGAATTTTTGCAATTAGTTTTTTCTATTTATTTAGGAATAATTTTTTTGTTTTAACGTTGTCTTTGTTAGTAATTTCTTTACTTTATGGTAATTTGTTACAATTATTTTCATTATTTTCTTTACCTTTCATTTTCTTTTATAATAAAAACAAGGGTGTTAATATTAAGTATTTTTTCTATTTTTATTATCCATTACATTTATTGCTGCTTGGTATTATTAAAAATTTAATAGGCTAGAGGTGTTTCTTTAATTTTTAAATTTCATAAACTATTATGAGGTGAAAATAATGTTAAATCTTAGTTTGTTGCAGCAAATGTTAGTTGTAGCTATTGCACTTAGTACTGTTACTTGTGCTTTTATTCAAAAAACTAAAAAGTTTTTTCCATGTTCTAGTTGCTTAGTTATTTATAACTTTGTTGTTAATTTAGTTGTAGGAGTTTTATTTTGTACTACGTTTACTAGTGTAGATTTTCCTAATAGTTTATGGGTATCTTTTTTTAGTTTTATAGGTGCTGATACTATATATAAGGCTTTAGAAGGTAAACTAAAAGATTATTCGTCTTTAGTTAGTAATGATTATATAGCTGTTAAAAAGAGTAATATTATTAGTGTGGGGAGTGATAATTAATGGAAAAGCCTCTTTATCCTAGTCCTTATATGAGAATAACTCAAGGGTATATGGTTGGTACTCATAAAGATAGCTATGCAATAGATGAAGCGGGTAGTGATAGTGGTATTGATTATATAAATGCGCCTTTTACTGGAATTGTTAAAAAAATCTATACAGCTGATGCTAATGAAGTATGGTTAGAAAGTACTCAACCTGTAATTTATCCAGATGGTACAGTTGATTATATGACTATGTTGTTTGCACACGATAATGATATTTCTAATTTATTTGTAGGCAAAGTAATTGCAAAGGGAGAAAGATTTTATGAAGAGGGTACTAAGGGTAATGCTAGTGGTAATCATATTCATATGGAATGCGGTAAAGGTAAGTTTACCGGTAGCGGTTGGCATTTAAATAGTGCAGGATTTTGGTCTATTAATAATGCTAAAAATCCCACAGATTGTTTATGGGTAGACGATAGCATTAAAATATTGAATAGTAATGGTTATACTTTTAAAAAAATAGAATCTTCAGTATCTAATGCTCCTGTTGTTGAAAATCCTATAGTTTCAGTAATAGATGTTCCTATTACAGAGAAACCTGTTGTTGAAGAAAATAGTTCAAGTAGTAGTGATAATAATTCTGTTGAAGAAAATAATTCAAATAATAATGATAGTAATTCTTCTGATAAAGTTAATCCTAAATTAATATTTACATGTGTAGCAGATGATACTTATGCTATAAAATTAAAAAAGGGCCAAAAATTATATTTGAGTTAAATAAAAAAGTCTATAGATAAAATCTATAGACTTTTTAACCTAAAGCTACATCTAATATCATCATTACCATAAATCCTAATATTGTGAATATGGCCATTAAATCTTTTTTCTTATTTGTTTGACTTTCAGGAATTAATTCTTCTACTACTACATAAATCATAGCCCCTGCTGCAAATGCTAGTAAAAAAGGTAATATTAATTGAACTTTTAAGACAAGTAATGCTCCTATTACTGCTGATATTGGTTCTACTATTCCTGATAGTTGTCCATAAAAGAATGCTTTACCCCTTGTATATCCTTCTCGTCTTAGTGGTAGTGAAACAGCACTTCCTTCAGGAAAGTTTTGCAGTCCTATTCCTAAAGCTAAAGCAAGGGCACTGGCAAGAGTAGATCCTGATAGGGAATAAGCAAGGGAACCAAAGGCAACGCCAACTGCCATTCCTTCAGGTATATTATGAATTGTGATTGATGATATTAACATAAAACATCTTTTAGCCTTTGAACTTTTCTCTTTTTTTCTTTTTCTTTCTAGGTAGTCATATATTTTATCACTAAAAAATAATAATATTCCTCCTGATAAAAAGCCTAATGATATGATAAGCCAAGTACACATTTTTAAGCTTTCTGCCATTTCTAGTGCTGGGAAAATTAAACTGAAGAAACTAGCTGCTATCATAACTCCTGCTGCAAATCCTAGTAAAGCATCCATTAAAGTTTTATTTACTTTTCTAAAGAAAAATACAATACTAGCTCCAAGTGCCGTTATGCTCCATGTAAATATAGTTGCAATAAAAGCTTGCATCACTGGAGATAGATTTTTAAATAAATCTAACATTATAACACCTCTAGTTGTATGGTATGCTTTACTTATTAATTAGTATGGGCTTATTATATATTGATATTTTTCATTACTATTCTTTTTTCACATATACTTTATTAGGTGTTATGTATGAAGCGAAGATATCAGGTTCTTTTTTTAATTTTTTTTATAATTATATTAATGTCCTTACAGTTTGTTGATGCTAAAATTAATCCAAATAAGACTTTAAATGATAAAATAATAACGATAGATCCAGGACATGGGGGAAGAGATTCTGGTACTAGTTATCAAGGAATATATGAAAAGGATTTAAATTTAGAAATATCTAAAATTTTAAAAAAATCTTTGATTAAAAAGGGTGCAACCGTTTATATGTTAAGAAATGATGATAGTGATTTATCAAGTGAATGGGATAGTGAAAAAAAACGCGGAGATCTTTATAGAAGAATATTAAAAATACAAGAGAATAAAAGTGATTTATATTTATCTATTCATATTAATTATCATTATTATAATAGTGTAAGTGGAGCTGAGGTTTTATATCATCCAATTAATCCTAATAATTTAATATTGGCTGAATCTATAATGGATCAATTTAAGAATAACTTAAAAACTGATAGACAAGTTATTAAGACTAATTTATATCTTTATTCTAATACAAGAGTACCTGGAGTTTTAATAGAATGTGGCTTTATTTCTAATTCTAATGAAAGATATTTATTACAACAAAAAAGTTATCAAGAAAAAATTGCAAATTCTATTACTGAAGGAGTAGAAAATTATTTTAGAAAGATAGATTCATGATATAATTATTATAGAGGTATAGATATGAAAAAATATTGTGGAATATTTCTTTTAATATTATTAGTTTTATTAATTAGTACAGGTTGTTCTAGTTCTTTTATAGATAATTATAAAGATGATGGTGTTACTAGTTTCAGTGAAGATCATTTAAGAGTTAATTATATTGATGTAGGACAGGGAGATTCTATTTTTGTTGAGCTTCCTAATAATCAAACTATGCTAATAGATGCTGGAGAATCTTATATGGGTGATAGAGTTGTTAATTATATTAAGAATATAGGTATTAAAAAAATTGATTATATAGTAGGTACTCATCCTCATACTGATCATATTGGTGGTTTAGAACAAGTCATTAATAGCTTTGATGTAGGTACTATTTACTTACCTAAAGTAGTTTCTAATACGAAGACTTATGAAGATTTACTTAATACTATTAGTAATAAAGGACTTAGTGTAACTACTGCTAGAAACGGTGTTTATGTAATAGATGAAGATAATTTAAAGATAGAGTTTGTCGCTCCTAATAGTGATAGTTATGATAATTTAAATAATTATTCTGCAGTAGTTAAACTTACTTATTATAATACATCTTTCTTGTTTATGGGAGATGCTGAAACTTTAAGTGAGAATGAGATAAAAACTAATGTTTCATCAGATGTTATTAAAGTAGGTCATCATGGAAGTGATTCATCTTCTAGTTTAGAGTTTGTTAAAAAAGTAAATCCAAGTTATGCAATTATTATGGTAGGAGAAGGTAACTCTTACAATCATCCATATCAATCTATAATAGATAGATATCAAAGTATTGGTTCGAAAGTACTTAGAACAGATTTAGATGGTAATATAAGTTGTGATAGTGATGGTAATAAAGTTAATTGTAATGGTGATAAAGAATCTAATAGTAATTCTAATAAACCTTCTACTAGTAATATTAGTTTAGTTAATTTAACTTCTCCTGTTAGTAAGGGAAATAATGCGACTATTAGTATAAAAGGGATTCCTAATACTTTATATGATATAGATGTAATGTATTCAAGTGGTGAAAGTAAAGCTAGTGGACTTGAAGATAAAACTAGTGATAGTGAAGGTAATGTTAGTTGGAACTTTAAAGTAAGTAGTAATGTTAAAATAGGAGTATATGATGTTATTATTAGTGATGGTGATAATAGTGTTACTTATAGTTTGGAGGTAGTCAATTAATGAATGTAATTGCTGATAGAATTGAAGGAGATTATGTAGTTGTAGAAATAAAAAAGGGTAATATGAATAAATTGCCTTTAGTATTTGTTCCTAATGTTAAAGAAGGGGATGTTATTGATATTACTATTAATAAAGATAAAACTAAAAAAAGAAAAGATAATATAAAAAAATTAGTCTCTTCTTTATTTAAAAATTAGTCTTTATTTTATAGTGATTAGTTTTATATCATTAAAGTAGTAATTTAATATTTGTCTATAGTTGTAACCTAGTTCAGCTAAATTATTTGCTCCTATTATACTTAGGCCAAGTCCGTTTCCGATTCCTCTTGTTACAAATGTCAAATAATCTTTTTTTATGATAATAGTAATATCAGTAGAAGGTAAATCTAAATAGATAGATAATAATTTAGCATCCATTGTTTTTCCTCCAATGGATATTGTTTCTATTCTATTACTATTGCTAATACTATTTATTTTTATTTCAAAGTTATTATTGTTTAAATTTAGTTTTTGTTTAAATTCTTTTATACTATAATTTTTTACTTGTAAATAATTTGGATATGCTATATCCCATAAGCTTTCTTTTTTTATTGTATATGGTATATTTTTATCTTTTTCGGTGTAACCATTACTGACTAGATGAGTATAACATTTGATAGGATTATTATTATAAGTTAAATATTCCCCATTTGTTTTTTCTATAATATTATTGTACATATTTAAATATGTTTTGTATGTTTCAGGATAAGTGATTTTATAATAATTATGACTATGATAGAACAATGATAATTCTTGTAGATCTAAATAATTGTTTTTTTCGATATTATTTATTATTTCACTGCGATATAAAATTACTATAGATTTTAGTGTTTCTTCTTGTAATAATATATTTATATTACTAAATAATAGGTCTAGTAATACTTCTTTTAATGTTATTTCTTTGTTATTTTTTAGTTTAATCAAATGAGTATTTAAATAAGTTTTATTTTTGTTTACAGTAATTATTTTAGTTTTTATATTATTAATAACAAATACTATTTTATTACCATTAAATTTAATATTATGTGTTTGTAAATAATTATTAGCTTTTTTTGTTAGTTCATTATTTGTAAGTTCATTTGCAAATTCATAGTTAGTATTCAAATATAAATATAAAATCTCTTCATTATTTTTTTTTGTTATTTTGTATTTTTCTAGCATAATATCACCTATTAATATAGTGATATGTTAGTTATATTTTTATACTTAATATTCAAAATACTTTAAATTATTTCTGTTATTGCAATTTTTCCCTGTTATATATGAATAATTTTTAAATACTTCTTTAAGGTTTATTTTTTTGTTATCTTTTATATAATCATTTACATCTTTAATTATTTTTTTAGTATCATGTAAGGCAATAGAATATAGTTCAATAAATGATTCATTATGTTTTTCTCTTTTTAATGTAGGATGATGCCATTCTTTATGATTTAAATTTAAGTAGTTAAATTTATCTTTTAATGTAGCATGATATGATACTGCTTGTAGTTTAAATGTCTTTTCATATGTTAATTTATCTATTCCCTTATATATAGCCATTTTTAATCCATACTTATCATATCTAAGATATTTTAGAGCATAGTACATATCTTTTATTGATTTGTAATAATATTTTGAGAAATTATCAAAGTTAAAAGTTTCTTTAAATGTATAATCAATTACTTCTATTAATTCTTTAGAAAATTTAGTAAGATCAAAGCAAAAATTATAAAATTTAAATTTATATGGAGTAGTGTGTTCTCTTTGTTTAATCATATAATTGTCAATAAAAGTTTCCATATAGGCGTGTTTATTTCTATATTTATATGTGCTTTTATCATTTTCCTTGAATATTCCGGTTTTATATATTATAAAAGGATGTAGTTTATAATCTAGTACATAATGAGAGATAAAGCCATATAAGAAGGCCATTATTTCTTTATTTTGATAGTAGTTATTGTATTTAATGTAATTAATTAGATTTATAAAAAAATCTTGGGATTTATTTTCATGAAAATATTTTTGAAAGTCTCTTATTTTCTGTTCATTTTTGTTTAAAAGTTTATAAAACATAAAAGGATCTGTACTTTGGGCAAACATTCTTAGTTTTAATTTGTCATCCATTAGTAATTCTTTAAGACCTATTGGTAGATTGTCATAGACATCATTTATAAAATAAGCATGAGTTATAGTGGCAGGCATTTTATCAATCCTTTCTACTCATTAAAGTATAACATAATTTTTCATAAAAAATTCATATTTTTTCCATATTTTTTGTGGTATAATCTATTCTAGGTGGTGCTTATGATAGATAAACAATTTAAAAATCTTGAAGAGCAGATAGAAATACTTAAATATAAGGGTATGACTATTAATGATGAGAAGTATGCTAAAAAAATATTATTTAGAGAGAATTATTTCTTTTTATCAGGTTATAGATATCCTTTTATGAGAAGTAATATTGATAAGCATTTTTTAGAAGGAGTTACCTTCGAAGAAATGTATAGCCTATTTTTGTTTGATAGAGCTATTAGAAATGTGTTTTTTAAGAATTTATTAGTTATTGAAAACAATTTAAAATCTATATTTTCTTATCAATTGTCTAAAAAATATGGGTATAAAGAAAAATATTATTTAAAAGCTCGTAACTTTACTAGTGATAAGAATAAACAAAAGCAAGTTAATGATTTGATAAAGAAAATGAAAAGACAAATTAGAATTAATGGAAGTCAACATACAGCGACGGCACATTATATGTCAAATTATGGTTATGTTCCTCTTTGGATTTTAGTTAAAGTTTTGTCTTTTGGTATTGTTGGTGAATTGTTTTCAATTATGAAATATGATGATCAATTGAATATTTGCAAAACTTATGATATACCCGTTGATGAATTTAGCACATATTTACCTATTTTATCAAATTATCGTAATTTGTGTGCTCATGAGGATATACTATATGAAAATAAAACCCAAAAGAAAATCAAAGGTACTAAATATCATGAATTATTGCATTTAACTAAAAATGAAGAAGGGGAGTATGTAAATGGTACAAATGATTTATTTGCTTTGTTAATTATAATGAAGAGAATGTTATCATATGAAGAATTTAAAGATATGTGTTTAGAACTTCAAAAAAGAATTGAAAATCTTGAATATAATTTACATAGTATTAAAATAGAGACAATACTTGAGAGAATGGGATTTCCTAATAATTATTTACAATTATCTAATATAGAGAGGGGAGATATTGATGAAAACAGAAAAAATTAAAGAGGCGGTTCTTATAGTTGTTTCTTTTATAATTGGTGGTGTTTTAACTTTTGTAATAATAGATGGTGAAAATCAAATTAGTAATAATTCTAGTTCTTCTTCTGGATTAACTTGTAGTTCTGCTAATTGTACAAAGGTTGTTGTTGATGAATCTGGAATTAGTGAAGCGGTAGAAAAAGTTTATGATGGTGTTTTAATGATTAGAAACTATCAAAATAATGAAGTTGCTTCTACTGGTACTGGTTTTGTTTATAAGATTGAAGATGATTATGCTTATGTTATGACTAATCAACATGTTGTAGAAGGAGCTGATAAGGTAACTTTAATTACTTCTAATGATGAAGAAGTTGAAGGAGAAGTATTAGGGGGAGACTCTTATGTAGATATTGCTGTTATTAAAATTAAAAAATATGATGGTATAGTTGCTTTACAACTTGGAAATAGTGAAAATACTAACCTTGGTGATTTAGTATTTACTGTAGGTAGTCCTTTAGGATATGAATATAGAGGTAGTGTTGCTACAGGTCATTTGGCTGGAAAAGATAGATTGGTTAGTGTTAGTACTGATAATTCTAGTAGTAGTGACTGGGTTATGAAAGTGTTACAAACAGATGCTGCTATTAATCCTGGTAATAGTGGAGGCCCTTTAATGAATACTAATGGCGAAGTAATTGGTGTTATTTCTATGAAATTAGTACAAACTGAAGTCGAAGGTATGGGTTTTGCTATTCCTATAGAATATGTTAATAGTAAGATTGAAACTTTGGAAAAGGGTGAAAATATAGAATGGCCTCTTCTTGGTGTTTCTATGATTAATGTTAGTGATGCAAAGGCATCTTATCGTTATAATTTTAGTATTCCAAATGATATAAACAGTGGAGTTGTTGTTGCAGGAATTGAAAATGGAACAGGTGCTGCTAATTCTGATTTAAAAGAAGGTGATATTATCACTAAGATAAATGGTGAGGAAGTAGAAGATTCAGCATATTTACGTTATGAACTTTATAAATATTCTGCTGGCGATAAAATAGAGTTAACTTATATTCGTGATGGTAAGGAATACACTACTAAGGTGGTTTTAAGTAGAAGTAATTAATTTAAAAAAGGAAGAAATATTGATGTGAACCCCAAATAGGAGATATCATATAAAAAGGAAAAATCAAGGGCGAACTTTAGTGAGTTCATCTAGACCCTTGATTTTTATTATGTAATTATAATATTTATTCAAATAAAGCTTGTCTTTATTTGTTA
>CALVRG010000042.1 GCA_944358505.1 uncultured Bacilli bacterium
TCTGTTATATCTTATCCACGTTATATTTCTCCGGGATATTTATCAACTCTTACTTCTATGAGTGGAATTAAAATAGTTATTAAACATATTCCTGTTCCATTTTCTACGATGTCTAAAATGATTAATAGACAAGTTGCTGATTTAAGAGAAAAATATCGTCAAGAAAAGGATCAAACTGCAAAAGAAAGAGTTAGACAAGATGCTGAAAGTCTTGAATATTTTGTCTCTATGCTTGCATCAAGCCAATCTCGTATTTTTGATTTTCAAATGCATATTATGATCAATGCTGATACTAAAGAAGATCTAGAGATGAAAAAAGTTAATGTGAAAAATTATTTAGATGCTATGGAGTTAAGAGCTGTTTCTTTGCGTTTTGAACAAGAAAAAGTATTAAAGAGTATTTTACCAATATTTCCTGACCAAGATATAGAAGAACGAATTGGTACACCTATACCAACTCCTACAATTGCAGCAATGTATCCATTTATTTTTGATAGTATTAAAGATCCTGGCTTATCAGTTTTACTTGGTGTTGATTTTTCAGGTGGTGTAATTTTATTTAATCAATTTCTTTATCAAATTCGTAAAGAAAATAATAGAAATAATGCTAATATGATTATTCTTGGTACTTCTGGTAGTGGTAAGTCTACTGCTGCTAAACTTTTACTTAGAACGCATATTAGAAATGGTTGTCAAATAGTTGCAATTGATCCAGAAAATGAGCTTGAAGAAATGACTAAGACTTTTGGAGGAGACACAATTGATATAGGTAAGGGTGGAGAATTTGGACTTATTAATCCTCTTGAAGTTATTATTGATGCTGATGATGAAGAAATTAGTCAAGGCCTAGGTTATACTGTTTTAACTAGAACATTGCAATCTTTAAGAGCATTCATGAAATATTATGATCCATCTATTGGTGAAGATGTTCTTAATATGTTTAGCGAAATAGTTCAAGATACCTATAAAAGATTTGGTATAGATTTTAATACTGATTTTTCAGGTTTTACTTCGGCTGATTATCCAACATTCTCTGATGTTTATGCTACTATTAAAGGCAGGCTTTTGTCTATAACTGAACAAACTAGAGAAAAAGATATTATTCAAAGCCTTGAGCTTAAAATTAGACCTTTAATTAAAGAATTAAAATTTTATTTTGATGGTAAAACTACTATTACTAACGATAGTGATTTTATGGTATTTAATATTAAAGAATTTATGAATTCTGATACTAATATTAGAAATGCTTTATTTTTTAATATTTTAAAATATGCTTGGGGTCTTTGCTTGAATCCTAATGTTAATACAGTTTTAATGGTTGATGAAGCTCATGTTTTGCTTTCTAATAAAAATGAGCAGGGAGCTGACTTTTTAGCACAGGTTCAACGTCGTGCTAGAAAGTATAATACTGGTACTATTATCATTACACAACAACCTAGTGACTTTTCTGATCCTGCTGTTATAACACAAGGTAAAGCAATATTTGATAATTCTTCTTATTATTTAGTTATGGGTCTTAGAAAGCAGGCTGTTGAGGATTTATCTTTACTAGTTGATTTAAATGATAATGAAATGGATAGTATTAAGCGTTATTCTCAAGGTGAAGCGTTATTTGTTTGTGGTAATAGGAGAATGCGAATTAATGTTGTTGTAACTCAAGAAGAGTTAGAGTCTTTTGGTACTGCTGGTGGTTTTTAGAATTTTAATTAAATTGTAAAAAGGTGGTGAAGTTATGGAAGAAGAGAGTAATAATGTTCAAGATATTTCTAGTAGAAAGCCTTCTAGGTCATCTTTAGGTAATGTTGCTAGCAATGTAATTAATGCAGTTGGTGATAGTAAATATCGTAGTAGAAGAAATCCTCTTAATTTTGGTGATAATGCTAATAATGATTCAAAACCTAGTGTTTCTTCTAATGCCATGAAAAATCTTGGCAAAAAAGCAAATGGACAAGGTTCTAATGGCAATCTTCTTTCAAAATTACCATCTAATATGGGAAATAAATTGGGACCAAATCCTAAAGGACAGGTTGCTAATAAGGTGTTAGATGCTGCGTCTAATTTGCATCCTGCATTAAAAGCATTAAATACTGCTAATAAAATTATGAATGCAAAAAAAGCTTTAACAGGTGGTAATAATAATTCTAATGCTGATTCTGATTCTAGTACTCCTTCAGATATGTTAGGGTCAATCTTAAATTCAAAGATGGGGTTTAAGGGTGGAACATTAAGTGTTTTGGGATTTATACCTTTAAAAGTAAAAATTATTGCATTAGCAGTTGTTGCTTTTATTATGTTTTTTTCTATAGCAATAATTCCTATAATAATAATTAGTTTTTTTAGTAGTTTATTTGGTTTAGAATAAAATTTAGTTTTATTAGATAAAAAATAAAAGCTTTTCTTTTATTTTTAAGTTTTGATTGTTATAATAATATAAATAATTTGTAGTTGTGGTAGGTGATGGTATTTATGAGGAAGAAAGGAAATAAATTTATTGTTAATAGTAAAATGATTTTTTCTTTTTTAATGATACCAGGTTATAAATTTTATTTTTGTAGTTTTTTAATCATCTTAATGCTTTTTGGTTCTATTTTTAGTCTATTTAATAGTTATTCAGTGGATAGTGAATATTCAGATGGTGATAAGTTATTGGCTATTGGTGATGCTGAAGATGCATATTATGAGAGATTAGAAGAAGTAAAAAATGAATATGATGATTCCGAAAAAGAATTTTCTGAAATGGTTATTACTTCTGCTTTTACAATAATTAGGTTGAATAGTTCTTCATTTTCATTTGAAGATATGGATAAAACTAAAATGAGAGAAATTGCTGATTTAATGTTGAAAGAAACAGAACAAGAAGATGGTACTGTTGTATTTACTCCTAAGGATGAAGAAGGTGTTAAAGAGTCATTGAGTGAATACTTTAAAAAGTTAGATCCAAGCTTATATGATGTTACTTGTCAAAGAATGGCTGAAGATGTTTATGATTATATTGAAGCTTATAATGATTTAATTAGTGATAAAAATTATTCTATGTGTTATTCTACAGGTAATCTGCAAGCTAGTGATTTTCTTAATATGAGTACAGATGAATACATTGCTGCAATGGGTCCTATTGCTCAAGCTGATTATAGCCGTAATGGTGTATTTGCTTCTGTAACTTTGGCTCAATCAATAATTGAAAGCGGTTGGGGGAAATCAGGTTTAACCCAAAAATCAAATAATATGTTTGGTATTAAGTGTAATGGTTGGGATGGCGAGTGTATCAGCTATGGTACTTTTGAATATGGATCTAATGGATATTATGATATTGTTGATAAATTTAGAAAGTATCCAACTGTTGAAGATTCTGTTAATGATCACTCTTTGTTTTTAAAAAATAATTCTAGATATCCTAAGGCTGGTGTTTTTGATGCTACTACTTATCAAGAACAAATAAGAGCTATTCATAGAGCTGGTTATGCAACTGCTCCAAATTATGCATCTGTAATAATTAATATGATTGAAGATTATAATTTAGATGAGTGGGATGTTTCTATTAATGTAAGTTCAAATCTTTGTTTTACTGGCGAAAACAATTGGAATATTAGAACTGTCGCTCCAACATCTAAAGATTATGCTTTTACTATAGTAAGCAGTAATAGAGGACAATGTGTTTGGTATGCTGTTGCTAGAACATATGAAGTTGCTATGGAATTAGGTGAAAGAGGTATATTTTCAGATGACGAAGTAGAAAATGTTAGAAAAAAAATATTTTCTGTTGGTGGAAATGGTGGCGATTGGGTAGAAACCAGTTCTGGAATATTTCAGACTAGTACTAATATAAAAGATTTAGAAGCAGGTGCTTTAATATCTTGGAAAGAACCTGGTGATTATGGACATATTGCTTTCATTGAGGAAGTTACTTCTGATAGTGTTACTATTTCAGAAGGATGGTCTAGATATAGAGATAGTTGTCCTAGTAATTGGGGATGTGTTGCTTTTAATTTAAAGACTATGAGTATTGATGAGTTTTATAATAGTTATGGACCTCACTATACTGGAAGTTATGTTTTTAGTGGATATATTTATCCTTTGAAAGGGTAGTGTATTATGTTAAGAAAAGTAAGAATAGTTAGTTTATTTATTTTAATTTTCTTTATATCAGGTTGTAGTTGTGAATATAATTTAACTATTAATGAATCTACAATGATTGAGAGCATTAATGCTATATTTGATAAAGCAACAGAGAGTGATTATGCATCACAAATGGAAAAAATTAGAAGGACGTCTTTTTATAGTTTTGATACAAGAGAAAATAGATATTATACTTTTAATAAAAGAGAAACTTCTAATAATATAATTTTGAATTATACATATAATTATTCTCCTAATAATTTATATAAATCAGAAGCTATAAATAGATGTTATTATAAAAAGATAGTTAATGTAACAGATAATTATATTACTATTGATACTGATAAACAGGTTATGTGCCTTTTTAAGGATGGAAAAAAAGAAATTGATGATATTACAGTGAATATTAAGACTGATTTTATAGTTGAAGATAGTAATGCTGATGTAGTCAATGATAATATTTATACTTGGTATATAAACGAAACTAATTGTAATGATAGAGAAATATATATAAAAGTAAAAAAAGAAATTCCTGAAGAAACAAGTAGTTCCAGTTTTGTTTATATTTTTATAATTATTGCTTTTGTTTGTTTGTTTGCTTTTTTAGTTTATTTGATTATAAAAAAAATAATGGCCAAGAATAATAAGGTATCATAAAGTATTTTCTTTCTTTTTTTTAAATTTAATGTTAAAATAATCTTGTTTTTATTAGTTGAGGTGATTTTCATGAAGTTAAAGTTTAGGGCCGATAAAGATGATATAATGATTTTTGCTGTTTTTGCAGTTTTTCTTCTTTATATTGTTGCTATTGGTATTGTTAATTTGCATTCTTTTGCTACAGAGGGTTATTTTAGTGGCCTTAATCCATTTCCTGCTTTTGCTCCTAAGTTTTTATGGTTGACTCTGATTATTTATTTTGTTGCATTAGTAGGAATGCTTGTAAGTGTAAAATCTTACTTTTTTGAAATGGAAAAAGGCTTTGGGTTTACAACTGAAAAGAAAGATAAAGGATATTCTAGATGGGCTAAGGATAAAGAAATGAAGGAAGAACTTGTCATGGTTAATCCTTCTCAAGATGTTGCAGACTCAGCTGGAGTTCCTTTAATTTTAAATGACAAAGAGGCTTGGGTTGATAATGGCGAATATCATACTTTAGTTATTGGTTCTACTGGTTCTGGTAAAACTCAAACTGTTATTAAACCAACAGTTAAGTTGCTTGCAAAAGCAGGCGAATCTATGATTATTACTGATCCTAAAGGTGAAATTTATGAAGCTACTGCCAATATGCTTCGTGATAAAGGCTATGACGTTCAAATACTTAACTTTCGTGATCCACAAAATGGTAGTAGTTGGAATCCTTTAGCTATGCCTTATAGAATGTATAAGAGTGGTAATCAAGATAAAGCTATTGAGTTACTTGATGATCTTGCTTTAAATATTTTATATGATGAATCTAGTAATAATAGTGATCCTTTTTGGGAAAAAACATCAGCTGATTATTTCTCTGGAGTTGCATTAGGGCTTTTTGAAGATGCAAATGAAGATGAAATTAATATTAATAGTATTAGTTTAATGACGACAGTAGGAGAAGAGAAGTTTGGTGGTTCTACTTATATAAAAGAGTATTTTTCTTTTAAAGATCCAGCGGGTGCAGCAGCAATTAATGCATCAAGTACTATTAACGCTCCTACTGACACAAAAGGTTCTATTCTATCAGTATTTAGACAAAAGATTAAGTTATTTGCATCACGTGAAAATTTGTCAGAGATGCTTAGTCATAATGATATTGAACTTGCTGATATAGGAAGGCGTAAAACGGCTTTGTTTATTATTGTTCAGGATGAAAAAAAGACATATCATTCTCTTGTTACAATTCTTTTAAAACAATGTTATGAAACATTAATAGATGTTGCACAAGAAAATGGTGGAGAACTTCCTGTTAGAACTAATTTTTTACTTGATGAGTTTGCTAATATGCCACCTTTAAAGGATGTTACTACAATGATTACAGCAGCACGTTCAAGACATATTCGTTTTACAATGATCATTCAAAATTATGCACAGTTAAATCAAGTTTATGGTAAGGAAAATGCAGAGACTATTCGTGGTAACTGTGGTAATATTATTTATTTGATATCAGCTGAGTTAGCTGCACTTGAAGAAATATCTAAGATGTGTGGTGAAGTTAAATCTAAAAAAGATGATAAGACAGCTTCAACTCCACTAGTAACTGTGTCTGATTTACAGAGAATGAAACAGTTTGAAGTTATTGTTCTTAGAATGAGAAAACAACCTTTTAAAACTAAGTTTACACCTGATTTTAAACTAAATTGGGGTAAAGAATATCAAAAAGCTAATTATCCTGTCAGAGAGAAAATACCAGTTCATACTTTTGATATAAAAACATTTGTGAAAGAAGAAAAGAAGAAAAAATTATTAGAAATGATGAATAGTACTACTACTTCTGAAAATGGTAGTGGTTCGACAGCATCTGGTTTTGTTCCACCTAATTTATTTGGAATAGGAGCTGGTTCTAGTAATCAGATAGATTCTAGTCCATTTGGTTCTATTAATCAAAATAATAATTTTCCTCCTAAATCTATTAGTTCTAATAATCAATCTGATTCGTTTTTTAATTCGAATTTCGGATCAAATATAGATACTAATTCTGTACCTACAAAACCGGCTTTTGATGTTGATGAGTTGGTTAAGAAGATTGATGCTAGAATTGCTGAGCTTGAAAAAGAAGAAGCTATGAATAAACAAAAACTTGCTAACTCTGTTTCTGAATCTCCTGTTAAAGAAGTAGTCCCTGAGATGGAAAAAAATTCAGTTGTTAAAGAGAAACCTAAGGAAGAAATTAATTTAAATCTTGATGATGATGACGATGATTTTTTTGATGATTTTTTTGATCAATAAAAGAAATAAAACTCATTTCTTATGTATGGAAATGAGTTTTTATAATGTTTAATATTAATTAGATATATTTATTTACTTTAATAATATAATTATTCTTTTTTGTTTGTTTGATTTTTTCTATATATTGGTATTTACCATATTTTTTTATACTAAATATATCATTTTCTTTTAGGGTGTATGAAGGGTTAGTAATAATATTATAATTTAAAATAATTTCTTTATTTTTAAATTTTTCCTTAATTTTGCTTCTTGAGGTATTAGTAATATTTGCAATAACTGAATCGATTCTTGGTGTTTTAACAATTAACTGTAATTCTATATATTTTCTTTTATAGTTTTTTAATTCATTTATATTTATTTCTTCTAAAGATATATAATTATGCTTAATTTTTGTAAAATTAGTAAGAAAATAGTTTTTCATTGATTCAAAAAGATAAAAATAATAATTGTTCTTATCAATTATAATATCTCCTAATAATTCTTTTTCTATATTTAAACTAAAAATACTACCCATTATATCTTGATGTTTAAATTTTTCTTTAGTTATTATTTTAAATAATGTAACTTTTGGTTTTGTATCTTTATAGATAATTACTTTTTCACTATCAATATATGGTTTAAAAATATTATATTCATTTTTTTTAAAATGTTTGATTACTAAATTTGCTTCATAAGGATCAAGAAAGTAAGTTTCTTTTCCTTCTTTTAGTCTATCTATATTTTTCTTTATATTATACATATTTTCCTCTCTTTTTATGTTTTTTTATGGGTGTTAATATTTTATCATATATTTCTTTTTTTGTTAATTTATAGTACAATTAAAAAGACTAGGAGGTAGTGTTAATATGTATGATGTAATTGTAATTGGAGCAGGTCCTGCTGGATTATTTGCTTCTTTAAATCTTGCTCGTAATAGTAATTTAAAAGTATTACTTGTAGATGAAGGAAAATTTAGTAAAAATAGGGTTTGTCCTATGAATTTAAAGGGTACTTCTTGTCTTAATTGTAATCCTTGCAATATTTTATCAGGATATGGTGGTGCTGGTACTTTTTCCGATGGTAAGCTAAACTTTATTCCGAAAATTGGGAAAACTGATTTATTTAAGTATATGGGAAAAAGTGAAGCTTATAAATTAATTGATGAAGTAGAAGATATTTTTAATGAATTTAATATGAATAGTGAAGTTTATCCTAGTAATATGGATGAAGCATTAAAATTAGATGAAAAAATTGCTAAAGCAGGTGCTAATCTTTTAATTATTAAACAAAAACATTTGGGAAGTGATCATTTACCTAAATATATTGAAAATATTGAAAATACTTTAAAGAAATTAAATGTTACTTTACTTGATAATTTTAAATGCACTGATATAAAGAAGAAAAATGATTATTATATTATTTCTTCTAATAATTGTGAGTATAAAGCAAAAAATGTTATTGTTGCTCCAGGTAGGACTGGTGCTAAGTGGGTTCAACAGTTAGCAGATAAATATAATATTCCATATACATCACAAAGTATTGAAATAGGTGTTAGAGTCGAAGTTAGAAAGGAAATATTAAAAGAGATTACTGATGTTATATATGATCCTACAATTTTTATTAAGACAAAAACATATGATGATGAAATCAGAACATTTTGTACAAATCCAGGTGGTTTTGTTGCTAAAGAAAAATATTATGATTATATTTGTGTTAATGGTCATGCTTTAAAAGATATTAAGTCTCTTAATTCTAACTTTGCTTTTATTTCTAAAATTAATTTAACAGAACCTGTTACTAATACTAGAGAATATGGAGAATCTGTTGCAAAAATTGCTAATACATTAGGTGGTGGTAAACCTATTTTGCAAACTCTTAAAGATTTAAAAAGGGGCAGACGTTCTACCAAAGATAGAATTAGTAAGAATTATGTTGAACCAACTTTAAAAGATTATACAGCTGGAGATTTAGCTTTGGTTTTACCTCATCGCATTATTACAAATATTTTAGAAGGACTTGAAGTGTTAGATAAAATAGTTCCTGGTGTTAATAATGGAGAAACTTTGTTATATGGTCCAGAAATTAAATTTTTTAGTAATGAGATTACTACTGATAATAATATGAAAATAAAGGGTGAAAATATTTATTTTGTTGGGGATGGTGCAGGTAAAGCTGGTAATATAGTTTCGGCTGCTGCAACTGGATTAATAGCATCTAAAGATATTATAGAAAGGAACAAATAATGAAAAAATATATGAGGCAATATCTGGATAATATTGATAAAAAACTTACAAATAATTATAAATTTAGTAATGAAGAAGTAGATGATTTTTTATTTAAAATGAATCTTTTTCAAAAAGAGAGAACTACTCATTTGGTTATAACACTATCTTATGTTTTCTTTACTATTTTATTTTTGTTTCTAACTAAATATATTTTTATAATGTTTATAGTTTTCTTTATTCTTTTAATTTTTGATGGTTTTTATGTATATCATTATTTCTTTTTGGAAAATAGTGTCCAATATATGTACAAACAATATGATTTAATTAAAAATAGTAGTATAATTAAGGAGAATAGAAAAGAGGGATAATATGAATTTACAAGGAAAAATTGCAGTTGTTACTGGTGGTGCAATGGGTAATGGAAAAGGTATTACTGAAGTATTATTAGAAAAAGGTGCAAGCGTAGTTATTTTAGATAAGTCTAGTGAATTAACTAATACTGTTAATGAGTTTGGAGCTAAAGGATATAAAGTTCTTGGTATTAATGTTGATATTAGTAATAAAAATCTATTAATACAAGTTGTTGATATTATTAAAAAGTATTATGATCATATAGATATATTGGTTAATAATGCTGGTGTTTGCAAATTAGAGACTTTTGAAAAAATGTCTGATGAATTAAGAGATTTGCATTTTGACATTAATATTAAAGGTACTTGGAATGTTACTAAAATTTTACTTCCTATGTTAAGAAGTAGTGGTAAAGCGAGTATTATTAATTTATCTAGTGTTACTGGTGAAATGGTTGCTGATCCAGGTGAAGTTGCTTATGCTACTACTAAGGCAGCTTTAATTGGTTTTACTAAGGCTTTAGCTCGTGAAGAAGTAAGCTATGGTATTCGAGTAAATGCTATACTTCCTGGTTATATTAGAACGCCTATGGTAGATGGTATGGCTAAAGAGTCTAATCCTAGTAATCCAGAGGAGGTTATTAATGGTATTGCTAATGCCATTCCAATGAAACGATTAGGTGATATAAAGGAATTAGGTGAACTTGCAGCTTTTCTTGCAAGTGATGCATCTAGTTATATAACCGGTTCTAGTATAGTTATTGATGGAGGTTCAACTTTACCTGAAACTGTTACTATGGGGGTTTAAATAATAAAAAAGAATCTTATGATTCTTTTTTTAAGTTGTTTTCTATTATTTCTAATAATTGTGTTTTTAATGAGCTATCTGAGTTTTCCCAGATTATACTAAAAAATACTCCCATACCAGGTAGTGTTACTTCATCTTTTGATGTTATAGATTCATCTATTGCTATTTTAATATCTTCTATACTATCGTTTTTAAAATTATTTAAAATATATTCTTTGATACTCACTTTAATCATCTCCTAGACATATCTTTACCCTTATTTTAAAATTTATACTATAATTTTTTAAAGTTTTAATATATAATTTATTTAGGAGGGATAAATATGTCAGTATGGTTAATAGTTGTAATAGCAGTTGTTGTAATTTTAATTATTTGGTTTGTTGCAACATATAATTCATTAATTAGTTTAAGAAATAGAGTTAAGGATCAATGGAGTCAAATTGATGTTCAATTAAAAAGAAGAGCAGATTTAATTCCTAATTTAGTGGAGACTGTTAAAGGTTATGCTAAACATGAAAGTTCAACAATAGAATCTGTTATTAATGCAAGAAATAGCTTTAATACAGCATCAACTAAAGAAGATGAAATTAAAGCAAGTGGAGAATTGACTGGAATGTTAAATCGTTTATTTGCACTTGCTGAAGCATATCCTGATTTAAAAGCTAATCAAAACTTTATAGGATTACAAAATGATTTAAGAGATACTGAGGATAAGATAAGTACAATGAGACAATTTTATAATGATACTGTACTTACTTATAATAATAAAGTACAAACTATTCCTAGTAATATAGTTGCAAGTGTTGCTCATTTTAAAGAAGAAGCATTCTTTGAAATAGATGAGAAAGATAAAGAAGCACCAAAAGTATCATTTTAAGACTTGCTAGTTAAGCAAGCCTTTTTCTTAAGGAGAATAATGTTATGAAGAATAAAATTTCAGGTATAATTTTTGTTTTAATATTTTTGTTTTTTATGTTTATGCCTATGATAGTTTCATTATTTGAAGGTGAACCTACTGATAAATTTTTAAGTTTGATAAATATAGAAGAAGATGGTTCTATTAAGGTAAGAGAACTTATTAAATTAAATGGAGAATATAATGGACTAGAAAGAGAGCTTACTCTTAGCAATGGTAATAATAGTGAGGCTACTTATACTTTGGAAGATATAGAAGGTAATAACTCTTTATATGATGGTAGTGCTATTACTGATGTTAAAGTTGGTTCCATTAAAGATGATGGAAATCTTAATTTTGATGATTTTAATAGAAATATTAGTTATTTTGATAATGATTCTCTTGCAAGTAATGGAGATAGTCATTTATATACTATTTCGGGTAATTATAGTGATACTCATTTAAAGCTTTATAATCCTGATAGTTTAGACGAAATATTTTATATAGAATACACTGTTTTAGATGTAGTGGTTGTTCATAATGATATTGCAGAACTTGCTTATAATGTACTTGGAGATGGTTATAAAGAAAATATAGGACAATTTGATGTAAAAGTAGTTTTACCTAATGGTGATAGTGACTATAGAGTTTGGTTACATGGACCTTTAAATGGTGATATAGATATAACCAATAATAAAGAATCAATAGGGTCATTTAACTTTTTAGGAGCATATAACCCAGTTAGTGTTAGATTAATATTTAATAAGTCTTTAGTTCCTTATGCCTATAAATATAGTGGCTTAACTGCAAAAGATGCTATTATTAATTATCAAACTAAATTAAGTGATGAAGCTAATAAGGAAAGAGAAAAAATAAAAAATGCTAATATGATGTTAATAACAATTAGTATTATCTTTATAGTTATTTCGATTATTTTAGCAATATGTATTTATTTGAAAGAAAGAAAAAGCAAAAAAACTGATTTTAATATGGAATATTTTAGGGATTTTCCTGCTGATTATGGTCCAGAAGTATTGGAATATTTACTAGATAAAAAAGTAACAGAAAAAAGTTTATCTGCTACTATCCTTAATTTAATTTATAAGAAAGTTTTAAAAGTAGAGAAGATTGATAAGAAAAGAAAAGATGACTATAAATTAATATTACAAGAATATGATGAAGCTAGTTTAACAGAGACAGAAAAAATAGCTTTAAAACTTATTATTGAAGAAGTTGGTAATTCTAAAGAAGTAGTTCTATCTACAATAAAAAAACATTGCTCTAGTGTTAGTAATGCTAAAAGTTTTATGGAATTATATAATGATTTTATAAAAGAGAGTAAACAATTAGGAAAAGAGAAAAAATTTTATTCTAGTACTCCTAGTATAGTATTTATAGCTTTTGTAGTATATTTTTTAGGAATAATATTAGTATTTATGGGATTTGCATTTGATTTAGTATATTTAAGTATTATTTTAGTTGTTTTAATAATTGTATTACTTATATTTACTTTTACTAGAAAGTTCTTTACTAAAGAAGGGGCAGAACATTACGCTAAATGGATGGCTCATAAAAGATTTTTAGAAGACTTTAGTAGATTTAATGAAAAAGAATTACCTGAAGTAATTCTTTGGGATAAGTATTTAGTTTATGCTGTTGTGTTAGGTTGTGCTGATAAGCTTTCAAAAGAAATGAAGATTAAAGTAGAGAATATGAATATTAATGATGGTACAACTATTTATATGGGTTATGATCCATTTTTAACCCATTATATGATTACAAGTAGTGTATATTCTAGTATTAATAATAGTGTTCATATTGCAGTATCATCATCAAGATCTTCAATTGCATCAAGCCAAAGATCAAGTGGCGGTGGCTTTGGAGGTGGCTCTATTGGAGGAGGAGGTTCCTTTGGTGGTGGCGGAGGCGGAGGCCGTTTCTAAGACTCTAAAAAGCATAAAATAATTTTAATTATTACGTAAGTATTTTCTAAATAACAAAAGTGTGTACAGTTAGGAAAAATAATAAGCTCACTATTTGTTATTTTTTTATGCATTATTTTAGCATCTTTAAGTGGTGTATCTATATCTTTTTCACCCCATAATATTAAAGTATTACATTTTATTTTTGATAAGTAATTAGACAAATCAAGATTAACTATATTTTTAAAAGTTTCTCTCATATTAGGATCTAGTGATTGGTAATCTGTAGATGAAAATTTATTAAATAGATAAGTTTTTACTTTAGTTTTTATATTTTTAGGGAGGTAATTTGCAAGGGATTGAAGTGTTTTATATATTTTTAGTTTAAATTTCTTTTTTAATGTTACTTTAGGTTTTATACCAGCACTATCTATTAAAATTAAATTTTTGATAGAAATATTATATTTAGACGACAAAAGTATTGCGATTCTACCACCAAAAGAATGGGCAATTACAATAGGATTAGTTATATTTAATTGACTTAGAAAATCTATTACTAAAAGGGAATAATCATCCATTGTAAGATTACGATTTGGAAATGGTGTATTACCAAATCCTGGATAATCTAAAATGTAAATTGTATAATCTATCTTTAGAATGTCAATAATTTCTAAGAATGTATTTCTTGTTTCTCCCCAACCTGGTAATATTATAATATTATCTTTTCCATCTCCATATTTTTTGTAAGATAAAATTATATCTTTATAGTTAATTGTCATATACAACACCTACTATAAGATATGAAAATATTATAAAATGTGTGTAATTGTAGACAGGATAATATAAAAAATAAGTTTAAGTTATACTATCTTAACTTATATTGTATTATTTTTTATCTTTTTTGCTTTTATTTTTTTATAAATATAAGTTAATAATAATAATATTAATAAAATATAAATAGGGATTTTTAATTTTTTAACAAATTTGTCTAATATTATCCAATTATTTCCTAAAGCATAACCTACATAAATAAATGCAAATGTCCAAGGGATACTACCTAATGTTGTAAAAATAACAAATTTAATAAATGGTACTTTGCTTACTCCCATGGGTAAGGATATTAGTGTTCTTATTATGGGAAAATTTCTTCCAATAAATGCGGCCCAAGGGCCATATTTATTAAACCATTTATCGCATTTATCAATATCGTCTTCTTTCATAAAGAAGAACTTACCATAGGTCTTTATAAATGGTCTTCCACCAAAATAGCCAAAAGCATAAATAATAATGGCACAGAATACACTGCCAAGTATTCCTATTAATAGTGCCATAGTAAAAGAAAAGAAACCTCTTCCTGCTAATATTCCTGCTGTTGCTAGTATAAGTTCACTTGGTATTATTATTATTACTGCTTCGAGCACCATGCCAAGAAACATACCGAAATATCCCAAATTAGTCATTAATGAAGTAATGTAAGAATCCATAATATCACCTTTAATTAAATATATGTTAAAAATAAATTGTTTATCTCATAAATATTAAGTATAATTTTAGTAAATAATAATACTAGAGGTGCAGTTTATGAAAGTTAATCCACTTAAAATTTTAATTATAATGGTTATAATTATTGGTGTAGTATTTATAAGTTGTGGAATTTATATTTATAATGATATAAAAATAAGAGAAGCTATTTCTTTAAAAGTTAAAAAGACGAGAGAATCTTTAATTTCTAAAGAAAAAAAGATAATTAAAATTAAAAATAATTATAGCAGTTTAGTTAAGACTATAGAAAATACTAAACTTTATATGAATGACAATGGTAAGTATATAGAAAAAGGCAGTGTAAATAAAAATGTTGTTTTAGAACTTGAGATTATAGATAATATTAGTTTTTCTTCTCGCTATTTTAAACTTTTAGATAGTGAGTATTATGTTTCTTATAAAGATGTAGTTCCTACTACAGATGTTATTAATAAAAGATATCTCAATTATGTAGAGTTTCCTAAAGAGATAATTACTAAAGAAGGAATTATTTATTATGATCAAAATTTCAATGAGTTGTTTTCTTTAAGTAATTCTGTAAAATCTAAAGTTATTGTAAATTTAGATGATTATTATGGAATATCTTTATTTTCAAGATTAGTTTACGTTAAGAAAAGTGATGTTAGTAAGGTTGTGGAAGTAGATAACATTTTAGAAATGGCTGAAACTATTCCTGCTATACTTTATCATTTTATATATTTAGATGGTGATAATTCTTGTAATGATATTATTTGTCATAGTGAAAAACAAATTGATTTACACTTCAAATTTCTTGCTGATAATAATGTTTTTACTTTAAATACTAGTGAAGTTTTAAGTTTTATTAAGGGTGAGATCAATCTTCCTAAAAAGTCTATTTTAATTACTATAGATGATGGTGCAAGAGCTGAAGCTTTTATTCCTTTTTTAGAAAAATATAAGCTTAATGCAACATTATTTTTAGTTAGTTCATGGTATAGTTTAGATGCTTTTTCTTCTCCTTATTTAGAACTAGCAAGCCATACCCATAATATGCATACTACAGGGGTTTGTCCTAATGGTCAAGGAGGTGGCATTAACTGTTTGAGTGAAGAAATTATTCTAAATGATTTAAGAACTAGTAGAGAAACTTTAAATGGAACGAAAGCTTTTTGTTTTCCTTTTTATGAGTATAGTAATTATTCTATTAATTTAGTTAAAGAAGCAGGCTTTGATATGGCTTTTATAGGAGGTTCTACTAAAATTAAAAAGGGAATTGATCCCTATAAGATACCAAGATATCCAATCTTAAGTAATTTTGATACAAGCTATTTAAGTAATTTAGTCTTATCATAATTATTTATAAAAAGCCGTGCTATGAAAGATATTGGTTTAATGTTATGCTAGATATGAGTAAATTTTTTTTGGAATTAGATGCTTTCTTTTAGTAAATAAAAGAAAGGAGAAGGACTATGAATAAAAGAGAAACTTCTTTTTTCATTATATGTCTCTTATTATTATTTATAGTTAATAAAACATCTAATTCCTTTTGGAATTAGATGCATAACATTGTTTAGAAAGCATCTATTCTAATAGATGTATTCTTTTTTTATTCTATGAAGAATCTCTTCATAAATACACTGTAACATATTTTTTACTAAATTAATAGATAAAATAATAAATTTATTATATAATTAATTATAGAAAAGAGTGATGTTATGAAGAAAATAATGGATGGTAATGAAGCATGTAGTTATGTTTCATATAATTTTACAGAAGTTGCGGGAATATATCCTATTACTCCTGCTTCTCCTATGGCTGAATATACTGATAAATGGTCAAGTGAAGGAAAACTTAATTACTTTAATCAACCTGTTAAAGTAGTAGAGATGGAAAGTGAAGCAGGTGCTGCTGGTATGGTTCATGGTTCTTTGCAAGCTGGCTGTTTAACAACTACTTATACTGCTAGCCAAGGACTTCTTTTAATGATACCTAATATGTATAAAATAGCAGGTGAATTACTTCCTTGTGTTATTAATGTAGCAGCAAGAAGTCTTGCTACTCATGCTTTATCTATTTTAGGAGATCATCAAGATGTTTATGCAGCAAGAAGTACAGGATTTGCAATACTTGCCTCATCATCTGTTCAAGAAGTAATGGATTTAACAGGTGTTGCTCATCTTTCTGCAATTAAAGGAAGAGTACCATTTATTAACTTCTTTGATGGTTTTAGAACCAGTCATGAATTGCAAAAAATTGATGTAATTGATACTTTAAAATTAAAAAAATTAGTTGATAAAAAATCACTTGATGCTTTTCGTAAAAGAAGTCTACATCCATTAAATCCTGTAACTAGAGGTACTAGTGAAAATGATGATATTTATTTTCAAGCTACTGAGGTTAGAAATAAGTATTATTTGGAGCTTCCTGATATTGTTGATTCTTATATGAAAGAAATTAATAAAATAACGGGTAAAAATTATGCACCATTTAATTATTATGGTGATAGAACTGCTACTAAAGTTATTGTTGCTATGGGTAGTGTTTGTGAAACAATTAAAGAAACTGTAGATTTTTTAAATGAAAATGGAGAAAAAGTTGGTGTAGTAGAAGTACATTTATATAGACCATTTTCAAGAGAATATTTCTTGAAGAATATCCCTAAAACTGTTAAGATGGTAGCAGTACTTGATAGGACTAAAGAAGCGGGTGCAACTGGTGAACCATTATTTTTAGATGTTAATAATATTATTAAAACAGTTGATAAAGATATTAAAGTAGTAGGCGGTAGATATGGATTATCTAGTAAAAATACTACTCCTAGTATGATTAAAGCAATATATGATAATCTAGATTCTATTAATCATAATTTTACTATTGGAATAGAAGATGATGTTACTAATTTAAGCATAGATTATGATAAAAACTTTAATTTACCACATAAAGAGCAAACATCATTTTTGGTATATGGTTATGGTAGTGATGGAATGGTTTCTGCATGTAAAGATTTAATGAAAATAACAGGTGAATCTACTGATGCTTATGTTCAGGGGTATTTTCAATATGATTCTAAAAAATCAGGAGGAGTTACACTTAGTCATTTAAGATTTTCTAAAAGTCCTATTAGATCTACTTATTATGTTGGTAAAGCTAAATTATTAGTTTGCACAATGGATACTTATTTAAGTAAATTTAGATTTATTAATAAGATAAAGAAAAATGGTATTTTCCTTCTTAATAGTAATAAAAATGATGAAGATATTCTTAAAATGATTAGTAGTGTAGATAAGAAGTATTTACGTGATAATAATATTAAAGTGTATGTTTGTAATGCTAATAAAGTTGCTAAGAGTGAAGGACTTGGAAATAAAATCAGTGCTATTATGGAAGCTTTAATCTTTAAATTTGGACATATTATAGATAGTGATTATGCTATTAATAAATTAAAAGACAATTTAGAAGATAGATTTAGACTTAAAGGAAATGACATAGTAAATAAAAATAAAAAAGCTGTAGATAATGCTATTAATACTACACATTTATTAAAAATAGACGATAACAGTGATGATTATGTTTCAACAAGTGAGGCTTCTTCTAATTTATTTGATATTATTAGTAGAAGAGAAGGTGACAGCTTACCCGTTAGTGCTTTTATTAATAGAGAAGATGGAACTTTAGAACCAGGTTTATCTAGACTTGAAAAAAGAGATATTAGTGAAGTTGTTCCTGAGTTTAAAAAAGAAAATTGTATTAGTTGCAATCTTTGTTCTTTAGTTTGTCCACATGCTGTTATTAGACCAATTTTACTTGATGAAGAAGAAGTTAGCAAAGCTCCTAATAGTTTAGATTCTAAACTTATGGATAGTAATTTAGGTAAGAATTTAAAATATACTATTGCAGTTAGTTATAAGGATTGTACTGGCTGTGGTTTATGCGTTAATATTTGTCCTGGTAAAAAAGGTGTTAAAGCATTAGAATTAGTTAATAAAGAAAAGGTTATGAATGATATTACTTTAAAAGAAGCAGAATACTTATTTAATGAAGTAGAGGAAAAAGATGTAATGAGTGTTACTACTGTTAAAGGAAGTCAGTTTAAAAAACCTAAATTTGAATTTAGTGGTGCTTGTGCTGGTTGTGGTGAGACTCCTTACTTGAAGCTTTTAACGCAACTTTTTGGTGATAGACTTGTTATAGCAAATGCTACTGGATGTTCATCTATTTATGGTGCTAGTAGTCCATCAACTCCTTATAGTATTCCTTGGGCTAATTCTTTATTTGAAGACAATGCAGAGTTTGGATTTGGAATGAAAATTGCCGATCTTGTTAAGAAAAATCAATTAAAAAATATTATAAATGAAAATATCTCTAAAGTAGATGAAGAAGAAAAAGATATTTATCTTGATTATGTTAATGATATTAATGTTGATACAGCTAAAACATTAATGACAGTTATTCCTCATACTAAGATTAAGCCATTAAAATCATTAAAAAAATATATTATGCCTATTTCTTTATGGAGTGTAGGTGGTGATGGTTGGGCTTATGATATTGGTTATAATGGAATAGATCATGTATTAAATAGCGGAGAGAATATAAATATATTAGTTCTTGATACAGAAGTTTATTCTAATACTGGAGGTCAAGCTAGTAAATCTAGTAAGTTAGGTTCTGTTTGCAAATTTTCTTCTACTGGTAAAAAGACTGCAAAAAAAGATTTATTAAAGATAGCTTTGACTAATCCTAATGTTTATGTAGGAGCAATTTCTTTAGGTGCTAATCCAGCAAGTGCAGTTAAGGTTATGTTAGAAGCTGAGTCTTATAATGGCCCTAGTTTAATAGTTGCTTATGCTCCTTGTATTGCTTGGGGAATATTAAAAGGTATGAGTAATTCTATTGAAGAAGAGAAAAAAGCAACTAATTGTGGATATTTTCCAATTTTTCATTATAATCCAGAAACTAAAGAATTTAAAATGGATGCTAAGTGTGATTTTAGTAATTATCAAGAGTATTTAAGAGGGGAAAATAGGTATAAGTCTTTGAATAAGATTAATAAAGAAGAAGTTAACGATTTACTAAGGTTAAATGAAGAAAATGCAAAAAAAAGATATGATTATTATGTTAGTTTATTAAATAATAAAAAGAGTTCTTGATGAACTCTTTTAGTTTACTCTTGTAATGGAAAATGATGCTGAGTAGCGGTCATTTGGCACTAATTGAATATCAGTTTGTGATGTATTAACAAATCTGAATTTAGAATTTGCATTAGAAGCGAATAATGCATTACCATTGATTGTTCCTGTGTCACAACAACCAAGCTTATTGTGAGTAGAAGAGTGAGCAATCAAACTGAAAGCAGGGGTTGTTTGATGTAACTCTATGCCTAATGCTACTGGTTCACATTCTGTATTGGTATTTTTACTTCTTACATTAAACCACCAATTAATTAAGTATAATCCATCACTAGGAACAGTAAATTCTCCTGTTGTGGAATCATAGGTTATACCATTAGATAAGTT